>NZ_LSJW01000293.1:0-31921 GCF_001557335.1 Microbacterium sp. CCH5-D1 | reverse complement strand
CCCCCGACTCGTCTGACTCGGGACTCGACATGCTCGAACTCTACCGCGCTACGGCATCTCGTCCGCCGCGACGTGTTCGACCAGAGGGAGCACCCGACCGGAGAGATGCGTGCGCATCGCGATCGACGACGCGGTGCGGGCGACCCCCGGCACCAGGGCGACCCGGTCGAGCACCTCCTGCAACTGCGTGGCATCGCGCGCCACCAGTCGCAGTTGCATGTCGCTCGCTCCGGTGACGGTGTGCATGTCGACGATCTCTGGGACGGCGTCGGCCAGCGCCGTCGCCACCTCGTCATGCCCGACCTTCTGATCGATCTCGACCAGGCAGAAGGCGACGACACCGTATCCGAATCCGGCCGGATCGATGCGCGGCACGATCGCCTCGATCACCCCGCCCTCGTGCAGGCGCGCGAGTCGGCTCGTCGCCGTTCCCCGCGCGATGCCGAGCCGCCGCGCGCACTCCAGGATCGGCAGCTGCGGCGACTCCGTCAGCAGTCGGATGAGCTGGGCGTCGAGGCGATCGATGCGCATCGTCACTCCCGCGGGACGCCGGGCCTCGCCACGCTCCTGGTCGCGCGTGCGACGAGCAGGAGCACGGCGGTGAGCCCGAGTGTCAGCAGCAACTGGATGCGGGCGGCCTCATCGATCATCGCGAGGGCGATCACCGCGGCGAGCAGCACCAGACACAGCCACGACAGCCAGGGGAAGCCCCACATCCGCATCGGCATCTCGTCGCCTGCGCGGTCCGCACGACGGCGGAGGATGATCTGCGCCACCGCGGTCGCGGTCCAGATCACCAGCAGCGTCGAGCCGACCACGTTGAGCAGGGCCGGCAGCACGACGTCGGGGAACGCCCAGTTGAGTCCGACCGTGACGAACCCGAAGGCGACGGAGGCCAGCACCGCGACGAACGGCACGCCCTTGAGGCTCGTCCGGGTCGCAGCCAGCGGAGCAAGGCCCCGCTCCCCCAGCGAGTACGCCATGCGGGAGGCACCGTAGATGTTGGCGTTCATGGCCGAGAGCAGCGCGATGATCACGATCAGGTCCATCACGAGGCCGACTCCCGGTACGTTCAGGGTCTCGAGCACCGCGGAGAACGGGCCGGCCTTCACCGCAGGATCGTTCCAGGGCAGCACCGCCACGATCACGAAGATCGACCCGACGTAGAACACCATGATGCGCACGAGCACCTCGCGGACGATGCGGCGGATGTTGCGCGCGGGATCGTTCGACTCGGCGGCGGCGATAGCGACCACCTCGGTGCCGCCGAACGCGAAGACCACGATCAGCAGGGCACCGGCGATGCCCGCGATGCCGTTCGGGGCGAACCCGCCGTTGTCGACGAGGTTCGAGATGCCGGTACCCGGCACGCCCGGGATGAGGCCGACGATCGCGCACACCCCGACCACGAGGAAGGCGATGATCGCCGCGACCTTGATCGCCGCGAACCAGAACTCGAAGCGACCGTAGTTGCGCACGCCGAACAGGTTCACGGCCGTGAGCGCCACGACGAAGATCAGCACCCACACCCAGGCCGGGATCCCGGGGGTCCAGTTCGCCACGATCGCGCCGGCGCCCGTCGCCTCGGCCGCGATCACCACGACCAGCTGGATCCAGTACAGCCAGCCCACCGCGCTGCCGGCGCTACGGCCCATCGCCTTCTGCGCGTACGAGCTGAAGGCACCGGAGCTCGGCCTCGCCGCGACCATCTCGGCCAGCATCGCCATCACGAGCACGACGATGCCGCCGGCCACGAGGTACGACACCAGCACTGCGGGCCCCGCGATGCTGATCGCCTGGCCCGAGCCGACGAACAGGCCGGCGCCGATCGCGCCGCCGAGTCCCATCATCGAGATCTGACGGCGCGTCAGCCCCGGGTGCAGACCCTTGGTGGTCGTCGTGGTGGTGGGCACCTCGGTCACGGGATCGTTGGTCACGCGTCCATCGGTCATGCGTTCACCTCGGCGAGCTCGGTCTCGAGGGCGGCTTGCACCCGATCGATGTCCTCCACGGAGCCCGAGGAGATGCGGACGCCCTCGCCGGGGAAGACGCGTGCGACCACGCCGCCCTCCTGGAGCAGTCGTTCGAGCTCCGGTGTGCGGTCCCCGGATGGCACCCAGACGAAGTTGGCCTGCGAGCGGACGGCGGGCCATCCGGCGGCAGTGAGCACGTCGTGCAGGCGGTCGCGCTGGGCGACCACCTCGTCGATACGCGTCGCGAGCTCCTCCTCGGCGTCGAGGGACGCGAGGGCAGCGGTCTGGGCGAGGTCGGTCACACCGAACGGCACCGCCACCTTGCGCTGGTTCTCGGCGACGGCGGCCGGCGCGATGGCGTAGCCGATCCGGAGCCCGGCGAGCCCGTAGGCCTTGGAGAACGTGTGCAGCACGGCCACGTGCGGGTGACGTCGGAACAGCTCGATGCCGGCTCCCCTGCTCTCGGTGCGGTCGAAGTGCACGTAGGCCTCGTCGATCACCACGAGCACGTCGTGCGGCACCGCCGCGACGAAACGCTCCAACTCGTCGGCACTCACGACGGTGCCCGTCGGGTTGTTCGGATTGCAGACGAAGATCAGGCGGGTGCGTGGGGTGATCGCCGCCAGCATCGCGTCGAGGTCGTGAGCGTGGTCCGCGTCGAGCGGCACCGGGACGGGCGTCGCCCCGGCGATGCGGACGAGCGACGGATACGCCTCGAACGACCGCCACGCGAAGATGACCTCGTCGCCGTCACCGGCGGCCGCGTGGATGAGCTGCGCCGCGATCTCCACCGACCCCGCACCGACGGTGACTTCGGAGACGTCGACACCGTAGCGGGAGGCGAGTCGCTCGCGCAGCTTCGCGGCACTCATATCGGGATAGCGGTTGATTCCGTCGAGGCGCTCACGCACGGCCTCGACGACCGACGGGAGCGGCGGGTGCGGGGACTCGTTCGAGGAGAGCTTGGACGCACCGGCCGGAGCGGAGCGCCCCTGACGGTAAGCGGGAACGGCGTCGAGTCCGGCGCGAGTGGGAAGGGGCATCGTCAGAGCGTCCTTGCTGTGATCGGGTGAGGTGTCGCGCAACACTAGAACGGAATCCCACCACTGGGCAATCGGCGCACCGGAAGCTGCGCATCTCGCGCAATCGAGCGCCCGTCCCTCGGGATGGGCTGGACACACTGCACAGTGTGATGGTCAGCGAGCGACCGACACCTCGGCAGGATCGCTGACCGGCAGCCGGCACACGAACGCCCGACAGTCGTAGGCGCGGTCCGTCGACGTGTCCTTGCCCTCGAACAGCTCGAACCCGGCATCCGCGAATGCCCGCGCCTGGTCCGGGGTGACCACGGCGACGACCTCGGCGTCAGCGCCTCGGCCTGCGGCGGCGAGCGCACTGTCCGGCTCCCCGGTGACCACCACGAGCTGACGGGGCGGAGCCGCGAGGCCGGCGGCCACCCGCAGCAGGGTGCCGTGGGCGAACGGCTGCTCCAGCGACCTGGTCGCGAGCGCGCTCACCGTCGACACGGCCGCTTCCCGATACCGATCCCCCGCGCCCATCCACCACGCGGTCAGGGCGGCGCTCGCGATCGCCGCGGCATCCGACGGCAGATCGCCGTCGGTCTGATCGGGCGAGGTCGCGATGCCCTGCGCCGAGAGCAGGGGGTCGTCGCCTCCCGCTCCCGACAGTACGTCGTCGAGGATGCCACGCGCCGTGATCGCCCAGTCCGTCTCGCCGGTCGCCAGCGCGAGCGCGAAGAGGCCGTGGGCGAGAAGGCCGAGGTCGGCGGCGGTCGCGACGGCAGTCGATGCCCGTCCATCCAGCGACGCACGCACGAGAGCGCCTTCGGCGTCCCGATTGGTGCGCAGCACGTGGTCGGCAGCCGCGGCGGCCGCGTCGATCCACGCCCGTTCTCCGAACGCGGCCCCGGCGCGGGCGAGGGCACCGATCGCGAGTCCGTTCCATCCGGTGATCACCTTGCCGTCGACCGCCGGGGGCTCCAGGCCCGCGCGCTCGGCCACCGGGCGGAGGTAGTACCCGCCCTCGGAGCGCACGCCGTCGATCGTCGACTCGGAATCCTGCGCGGCGCCGAATCCGCCTCCGTCGCGCGGGAGCACGCCCGTCAGGAACGAGGCGATACCTCGCACGGTCGGCTCGTCTCCCCCGTCACGAGCGATGTCGAGCAGCTGCGCGTTGTCGGTCAGCATCCGCTCGTAGTGCGGCACGGTCCAGTCGCGCCCGGTCGCGTAGCGGAAGAACCCGCCGTCGGCGTCGCGAAGGTCGGAGGCCGCCATCGCGGCGAGCGCGCGCGCACCAGCGGCAGATGCCTCCGGCGCACCTTCTCGCACGAGGGGATGCTGCAAGAACCGCAGCGTGGTGGCGACGGGGAACTTCGGCGCGCCGCCGAAGCCGCCGAACCGGCGGTCCTCCCGCTGCGCGATCGCCTCCGCCGCCGTCGTGATCGCAACGACATCCGGGACGTCCGATGGCGCCGATTCCGCTGCTCGGGCGAGTGCGTCCGTCACGGCATCCGCCGACTCCTCGGCCTCGGTGCGACGGAGCGTCCAGGCCTCCCGCACCGCGGCGAGGACCTCACGGAAGGCGGGCATCGGCGCACGGGCCTCCGGCGGCCAGTACGTGCCGGCGTAGAAGGTGCGTCCGCGCGGCGTGGCGAACACCGTCAGCGGCCAACCCAGGTTCTGCGTGAAGGCCGAGGCCGCCGCCATGTACGCACCGTCGACCTGGGGGTGCTCCTCACGGTCGACCTTGACGGCGACGAAGCCCTCGTTGATGAGCGCCGCGGTGACGGGATCGGCGAAAGACTCCCTCGCCATCACGTGACACCAGTGGCAGGTCGAATAGCCGATCGAGATGAGCAGCGGCACGTCCCGCCGCCGGGCCTCCGCGAAGGCCTCCTCACCCCACGGGTACCAGTCGACCGGATTGTCGGCGTGCGCGCGCAGGTACGGGCTGAGGGTGTCCGCGAGCCGATTGGTCATAGCCTCCACGCTACGCCGCGCGTGGCGACTGCGGTCAGCCGACGAGGAGTTCGACCGGACGCGAGGCCGCGTACCCCACCAGCGGCAGCGCACGCTCGGCTGCCAGAGCGATGCGGGCTTCGAGCACCTCGGAGGTGATCTCGTAGCCGTCGAAGTCGGTGTTGCTGGCGTAGACGCCGAGGGGCAGGGTGAGCGCCTGGAAGAACGCGAACAGCGGACGCAGCTGGTGCTCGATGATGAGGGCGTGCTTCTCGCCGCCGCCCGTCGCGGCGAGCAGCACCGGCTTTCCCACCAGGTCGTACTGACCGACGAAGTCGAACAGGTGCTTGAAGAGCCCGGTGAACGACGCCCGATACACGGGGCTGCCCACGATCAGCAGATCGGCGGACTCGATCGCCTGCAACTGCGCCTCGACCTCCGGCGGCAGCTGGTCACGCTGCAACGCGCCGGCCAGCCCCGGTCCGATCTGCGTCAGCTCGATGAGCTGCGACTCGATGTCGGCGCGCTCGGCGATGGCGGCCGTGATCGCGCGGACGAGGGCGGTCGTCTTGCTGGGCTCGTGCAGGGATCCCGACACGGCGGCGACACGGTACGGAGCTGTCATGCCTCGACGGTACTCAGGACGACGCCCCGTGTCGCGCGAGGCGACACGGGGCGTCATGTAGGCCCGGAGGCTCCGTCTCCCCGAGAGGGTCAGTTGACCTCGTCCGGGTGCGAGCCCACGCGGCCGGAACCGTCGAGCGGGTCGAGGGCGTCGATCGCGGCGATCTCGGCGTCGGTCAGTTCGAAGCCGAACACGTCGAGGTTCTCGCGCAGGCGCTCGGCGCGCACCGACTTCGGGAACACGATGATGCCCTTCTGCAGGTGCCAGCGGAGCACCGCCTGCGCCGGGGTGACCCCGTGCGCGGCTGCGGCATCCGCGACGGCCGGGATGCCGAACAGGTCGTACTTGCCCTGGCCGAGCGGACCCCACGCCTCGATGCGCACATTGTTCGCGTCGGCCCAGGCGACCTCATCGCGGCGCTGGTACGCGGGGTGGAGCTCGATCTGGTTCACAGCCGGGACCACGCCCGTCTCCTTCACGGTGCGCTCGAGGTGCGGGACCAGGAAGTTCGATACGCCGATGCTGCGGGTAAGACCTTCCTCACGCAGCTCGATCAGCTTCGCGAACGCGTGCACGTAGTCGTCCTTGGCCGGGGTGGGCCAGTGCACCAGGTACAGGTCGACCTTCTCGAGCCCCAGCTTCTCGAGGCTCTCGCCGATGGCGGCGCGGGGCTCGTCGTCATGGTGACGGTCGTTCCAGAGCTTCGTCGTGATGAAGAGCTCGTCACGGGGGATGCCAGAGGATGCGATGGCGGCACCCACGCCCTCCTCGTTGCCGTAGATCGCGGCGGTGTCGATGTGGCGATAGCCGATCTCCAGAGCCTCGCTCACCGCCTTCTCGGTCTCTGCCGGCGGCACCTTGAAGACGCCGTAGCCCAGCTGGGGGATGGAGTTGCCGTCGTTCAGTTCGAGTGCAGGAATCGTCATGTCTCCAGCCTATGACCTGTGATGACAGGTGGACCCGGCCGGTGACGAAAGAAGTCGGTGCGGTCGCCGCAGTGCCCGACCGACTTCCGTAGGCTGAGGTCGATGAATGAACGCGACACGTCCGGCGATGAGGAGTATCTCCCGCCCCCGCCGCCCGCGGCCGAGACGCATGATCCCGACGAGGATGAGACACGGGTCGTCACAGCGACGAAGAGGCGCAGTCGGACCATCGTCATCCTGGTCATCGTCGTCGCCGCCTTCCTCCTTCTCGGAACCATCGGGACGAATCTTCTTCTCGCCGCCGGTCTGCGCGCCGAGATCGGCGAGGGACGCGGACAGTCGACCACGGCACCATCGACATCGGCGACGCCGGAATCCACCCCGACCACGACGCCACCCCCTGCCCTTCCGACATCGGGGTGCGGTGAGCTGTGCACCGCGGCCTCGACGGAGGTCGGAACCGCTGCCGGCGACTGGAAGCTCGAAGGCGAGTGGACGGATACTCCGAACGACCTCGGCTCCCGCGACGCCACGACCGCCGTGTTCAGCTCCGACACCGGACGCGCCACGCTGACCGTGCTGCAGTTCGCCTCCGACGAGGAGGCAGCACAGGCCGCCATCGACATCCGGAGCAGGATCGGCGACCCCACCTACACGGAACAGGTCTTCGACGACGGCTCCGGCACCCGATACGACTTCGAGGGAGCGACGATCAGCCGGGTGGTGTGGCACCTCGACGCGCAATCGCGTCCGCATGCTCCCGGGCGCCTGTACCTCGTCGAAGCGCCCGCGAACGCCGCGGACAGCTTCGCCGGTCAAGCCGCCTACCGCTTGTATCTGGCATTGCCCGTGTAGCGACGGCGCCGCGCACGGGCCGGTGAGCGGACGACGTCAATCGAGTCCGCTCAGCCCTTGCGACATCGACCGGAAGGCGTCGACTGCGCGCACGGCGGGACGAGGGCCGTCGGGATCCGCCGCCCACTGTTCGAGCCCGACACGGATCGAGGCGGTCGCGACGGCGGCGAGCAATGCGGCATCCCACACGGCGAGGCCGCGTTCCTGAAGGATCGCACGCAACCTGCGCTCGGAATCATCGTTCACACGCAGCCACACGTCGCGCATCTCGGAATCGTCGTCGAGTCCGCGGAGCACGCCGAGCATCGTGTCGAGTTCGAGCCCGTCGGCGATGCCCGCACCTGACTGTCCCTCGGCGAGCTGCGCCTCGATCACGGCCGGGATCTGCTCACCCAGAGCCCCCTCTCCGACCTGCGCGAAGGCCTCCTGCCACCGTTGCGCGCCGACGCTGAGGATCGGCGCGATCGCGTCTTCCTTGCGTGCGAAGTAGCGGTAGAACGTCCGCACCGAGACGCCCGCACGCGCCGCGATCTGCTCTGCGGTGACGCCCGCCACGCTCTGCTCCGCGAACAACGCGGCCGCAGCGGCAGCGATCTCGCGCTCGGTCGCGGCCTTGCGGCGCTCGGTGAGGGTCGACGTCTCCACCGTCACAGCGTACGGGAACAGATCCGGGCACCGGCAGGTTGGGACTAGGTGGCACAACATGCCAAACGGGCATATCCTGCCAGTACTCGTCACGAAGGGAAGATCATGAACCGCTATGAAGGACGTCGGGCTCTCGTCACCGGAGGAGGGTCGGGCATCGGCCAGGCCACCGTGCTGCGGATGCTCCGTGAAGGCGGCAGCGTCGTCGCCGCCGACGTCAGCACCGAAGGCCTCGACGACACGGTCGCCAAGGCAGGGCCGCTCGCCGAACGCCTCACCACCGTCACGATGAACATCGCCGACGAGGCCTCCGTTGCCGCGGGCGTCGCCGAAGCCGTCGCCGCTCTGGGCGGACTCGACGTGCTCGTCAACGCTGCCGGCATCCTCCGCTCCTCGCACACCCACGAGACGACGCTCGACCAGTTCGAGCAGGTCATCCGCATCAACCTGGTCGGGACGTTCCTCGTCATCCGCGCGGCGATCCCCGCCCTGCAGGAGGGCTCCTCGGCCGCCGTGGTCAACTTCAGCTCGACCTCGGCCGGATTCGCACACCCCTACATGGCGGCCTATGCGGCCAGCAAGGGCGGCGTGCAGTCGATGACCCATGCGCTCGCAGCGGAGTACGCGAAGAGCGGTATCCGCTTCACCGCGGTGCAGCCGGGGTCGATCTCGTCCGGCATGACCGACGGGTCCGGACGGAGCAACCAGAGCAACGGGCCCGGCCTCCCCGCCGACGCCGACATGAGCCTGTTCATGAAGCTCGCACCCGCGATCGGCGAGGGTTTCGCCGGACCGGAATCGGTCGCCGGTGTCGTGGCGATGCTCGCGAGCGAGGACGGCGCCTTCATCACCGGCACCGAGGTGCGCATCGACGGCGGCACCCACTTCTGAGAGGTCCGAAGACGTCTGAGAGGCGCAGAGGGGGCACCGGCCGATGCAGGTGCCCCCTCTGCGTCTGCGCTCAGCCCAGCGGCTGCTCAGCCACCGATCCGGGTGGTCTTGACCTCGTTCACCCGCACGACGTTCGTGCCGGTCGCGGTGCCGGCCCGGTAGGAGAACACCGAGGGCGAGCCCTCGCTCTGCAGCGCCGCGGTCGCGTCACTCGCGGACACCTGCCACGTCGCCGGTTCCGGCTGCCCGTCGGCCCACACCTTGGCGCGGATCGTGGTCGAGGACGACCCGGTCGTCTCGGTCGACAGATGGAACACGGTGCCGGCACTCCAGGTCAGCCCCGGCACAGCGGCGCTCGCGATGGCCGTCCCGTTGCGCTGGATCACGACCCACGTCGCCCCATCAGCGCGGTGCCACGCCAGGGCGCGGTAGCCGGCGTCCGCGTTGCGCCGAGAACCCGCTCCGACGTAGACGGTGCCAGACTCCGGACCGCCGGAGAGCGTGTAGGACATGGTGGTGGCGGCATCCCGCACCGACGCATCGTCCAACAGCATCTCCCTGGTCTGCCCGGCGACGAGGTCGATCACTCCCGCACCGTCGGCCACCGAGAGAGCCGTCGACTTGCCCTGCATGGGCGTCCATACGCCACCGACCTCAGCAGTGCCCCAGCCGGATTCCACCGCACGGTCGAACCGGTCGGATGCCACCACGACATCGGCCACGACGGGAGCCGTCACCGCGACCTGCTTCTCGCTCGACGCCGACAGTCCGCTGCTGTCCGTCACCGTCAGCCGCACGGTGTAGGTGCCGGCCGCTGCATAGTCATGCGTCGCCGTCGCGCCGGTCACCGACGAGCCGTCGCCGAAGTCCCACGCGTAGCCGCTGATCGACGCTGCGCCGTCTGCGGTGGATCCCGACCCGTCGACCGCGACGGTCAGGTCGGTCGCCTGGGCCGTGAAGGTCGCCGTCGGAGCCTTGAGACCCTTGCCCAGCTGGAAGTGCGAGCGCACCTGGTCGGCGTTCAACGCGAGCGGGTACACCGCGGCCTCGTCCAGCGATCCCTTGAAGTAGTTCGACGAAGGAGCAGAGGGCCAGCCCGTGAGCGCGTCTCCCCCGATGCGGAGGTAGGCGGGGTCGGTCTTGGCCGTCGTTACCGCGGCGTCGGACGCGACGAGCTCGCCGTCGACGTACAGCTTCATCCCGGCCGCACCCTGCGACACGACAGCGTGATGCCAGACGCCGTCGTTCAGCGCCTTGGTTCCGGCGATCGTGGATCGGGCCTGCCCGGCGAAGACGCCGAAGGTCAGGGTGCCGCTGTTGGCCATGTACAGCTGCCGGTCGACGCTCGCGGAGCTCCCCGTCTTGGCCGCTCCGGAGCCGATGAGCATGCCACCGGTCTTCGTGGTGGTCTGGAGCCAGATCTCCGCGGAGAACTCGCTCGACACCGGCGCCTTCGCATCGGAAGACACCCGCCCGTTCGTGGTGCCGTTGAACGTCGTCGAACCGGTGCCGCTGTTCTCGATGCCCGACGACGAGGCTGAAGCTCCCGTGCCGCTCACCGGGTTGTTCGATCCGGCCCAGTCCTTCGAGACGTTGCCCATCGGGTAGTACAGCGAAGGCTTGTCCGCGAGGATCTTCCTCGAGTAGGCCGAGGCGGTGCCCGCCGTGGCCTTCGCGTTCACGCTCGCGCTCGTGGCGATGTTGCCGTCACGGTCCTTCGCGACCACCGTGTAGCTCTGCGTGGCTCCCGGGGTCGCCGTCGGGTCGTCGAGGGTGACCGTCGTCTGCTTCCACCAGGTGCCGTCCGCTGTCGCGGTGGCCACAGGCTCGGTGGCACCGTCGCGGCGCAGCTCGTAGGTGAGGGTCAGGTCGTCCCTGTCCCAGTTCGTGGGGATCGACACCCGGGCGCTGCCGGGGACGGGCGAGGTGCCCGCCGTGGGCTTCCATGCCGCGTCGGAGAGCCGGGGCCCGTCCTTCGCACCACCCGGAGGGTTCGTGGAGAAGCGCACGATTCCCTCGAACTGCCCGTTGTTCACCGAGCGGAACTCTCCGCCGATCGAGATCATGTCGCCCGCGCCCGTGATCGACAGGCCCGCCTGGCCGAGGCCGCTCGTGGTGCCGACCGCGAAGTCGGGCGCCCACTGGTACGGCGACGGAGCGGGGGTGCCGGCCCAGTTGGCGTACCCGGAGTAGGTGTTCGCGGAGAGAGTTCCGCGCGCGTCGGCCGTGTAGGCCTCGGCGTACTGGTACACCGCCGGGTTCTTCTGCGGCTGGAGCCCCATCGTGTTGCAGGAATGCATGTGGCTGGTCGTGTAGACCACCTTGCCGGTCGAGTAGACGCCGTAGTGATCGCCGTGGCAGTCTGCGATCCACCGCACCGCACCCGTGCCGGCCTCAGCGGCGAACGTGCCCTCGAGGTTGCCCCCGCCGGCCCAGCTCCACCCGGTGCCGTAGACGGTGTTCGCGTCCGTGGCGAGCGCGAAGATGCCGGAGTTGCTGCTGCTGCCGCTGTTCTTCACGACCTTGGAGATGCCCCAGGCGGTGTCGGCGGCACCCGTGGACTTGTCGACCGCTGCGGAACCGCGCAGGCTGCTGCCGTTCACCGCGGAGAAGCGTCCTCCCACGATGACGTTCGTGCCCGCCGGGTCCATGACGAGGGCGTCGACCTGGCGGTCGGCCTGCGGGGCCCAGCTCAGGAGCGCTCCGTTCTTCTGGTCGAAGGCCGCGAGGTTCTTCCGGGCGACGCCGTTGGCCTGGGTGAACAGACCGCCGAGGTAGATGTTCGACCCGTCGGTCGTGATGGCGTACACGCCGCTGCCGCCGATCGACGGCGCGAACTGCGGGACCAGCTCACCGGTCTTGGCATCGAGCGCCGCGAAGTTCCAGCGGTCCTTCCCGTTCACCTTGTTGAACGAGCCGCCGATGTAGATGCGGGACCCGTCGGGAGACGCGGCGACCGCCTTGATGACGCCGTTGACCGTCGGGGCGAACGAGGACAGAGCACCCGAGACGATGTCGTAGGCCAGCACGTTCGAACGGGCGGTGAGGGCTGTCCCGGGCGCCGCCTTCGGCTCCCGCGCGTTGTCGAACTTGCCGACCGCGTACACCGTGGTGCCGATCGTGGTCTGCGCCCATACGTAGCCGTTGTCGATCTGCACAGTCGGGATCGGGTCCGACGTCACCACGTTCTCGTCGCGCTGCAACTGCGGCGGCATCGTCGGCGGCACATCCGCCGCGGCGGCCGCCGTCGCTCCCACACCCGACAGACCCGCGATCAGCAGGCCGGCCGTCAGCATTGATGCGACGACACCTCTTGTCCGTCGCCCGAAGCGTGTCCGTCGCCCGAAACTCGTGTTCCCCACCGTGACTCCCCAGTCGATGCTGTCCCGAACGCGGCGTGATCATCCCCCGCGCGCTCGACGACATCGAGGCGGCGAAAGATCGCCGCGACGCGGTGGTGTGAACTCCCCAGTTCGAAACTCCCCAGTCCGACCAGCCATGCCAGTCGGTCGCAGACGCCAGACAGGCGTTGCGCACCCACGGTAACACATCGCGCCTCCCGATCCGGAGGAACGCTCGAAGCCGACCGGATCAGCGCCACCGCACCGCCGCCATATCAGCGCCGCGGCACCGCCGCCATCGCCGCTGCCCCTCGTCCGACCAGGCGTTCCAGCGGGCCCCGTCCGAAGAACATCGACCAGAGCGTCGTCAGGAGCAGCAGTCCGAGCGCGGTGGCCGCCCAGAAGGCGTTGCTCGAGAAGAACCCTCCTGGCCCGGCCACCAGCACGACGGAGACGACGTGAGCGCTGTATGCCGTCAGGGGCATGGAGCCGAGCGCGCCGAGCGGCAGCAGCACCCAGCGCAGCGGCCGGCTCAGCAGCAGACACAGCGCGATGACCACGAGCGCGAAGCCGCCCGATCCGAGGATCTCTGCGGTGCCGCCGCTGTGCGGTTCGACCGCGAAGACCGCGGTGAGCACGGCGCGGAGGAGATCTGTCTCGGTCAGCGCCTGCGGGTATCCCTCCCACCCGGAGGGCGGGGAGACGACGCTGCCGGAGCTGCCGTCGGAGAACGAGCCGCTGTCGGAGAAGGAGCTGCTGTCGGAGAACGAGCTGCTGCTGAAGCCCCCGGCGAGTCCCGCTGCCTGACCGATTCCGCCCAAGCCGTAGCCGATCACGGCGAGCACGAACCCGATCCCGAGCGCGACCGCCGCCGTGCGCAGCCGCTCGACGTGCAGGCGACCGAACGCCATGCCGGCGAGCACCAGCGCCATCCAGACCGTGATCGGATACGTGCCGTAGAGCACGAATCCGATACCGGAACCGTAGGGGTTCAGCATCACCGCGTTCAGGAAGGCGAGCAGAGACGGGCCCAGCAGCGCGAGCACCGCACTGGCGCTCAGCAGCTGCCAGGGCCGCCACCGCAGGAACGGGATGACCGCGACATAGAGCAGACCGTAGAGCGTCAGGATCACGGCGATCGGGGTGTTCAGCATCTCCAGCGCCAGCCCGATCACGAAGATCACCGCACCAC
The DNA here is from genome assembly GCF_001557335.1 of Microbacterium sp. CCH5-D1. Classification (NCBI taxonomy): domain Bacteria; kingdom Bacillati; phylum Actinomycetota; class Actinomycetes; order Micrococcales; family Microbacteriaceae; genus Microbacterium; species Microbacterium sp. CCH5-D1. The sequence continues at coordinate 18,495 of NZ_LSJW01000293.1, read as the reverse complement.
GCCCGATCAGCTGCAGGCGGATGCTCGGGATCCGCTCGCGGTCGGGACCGGCACTGCGCCCGGTCATCAGGGCGATCGAGATACCGGCGAGCACCGCGAACAGGATCGAGGACCGCCCGTGCACCAGGTCGGTCCACGTCGAGGGGTCGAACCAGTCGAATGCCTCTGTCTCGCCGATGTGCGCTCCGGCCATGCCGAGGATCGCCAGTCCTCTGGCGATGTCGAGCCCGAGGATGCGCGGCGGCCGCCCGAACTCGCGGAACCACTGGACAGGAGCGAGAGCGGTGATCACCCCATGATCGTAGGGGGCGATTCCCGGCATACGATGGAGGGCTATGTCTTCTCCCGTGATCTCCTATCCCCCCGAGCTGCCGGTCAGTGCGGCGAGGGCCGAGATCGCCGACGCCATCCGCGACCATCAGGTCGTGATCGTCGCCGGTGCCACGGGATCGGGAAAGACCACGCAGCTGCCGAAGATCGCTCTCGAGCTCGGGCGCGAGCGCATCGCGCACACCCAGCCCCGTCGCCTGGCCGCACGCACGATCGCGGAGCGCGTGGCCGAAGAGCTGCAGGTCGAGCTCGGCACGCTCGTCGGCTACAAGGTGCGCTTCACCGACAAGGTGTCCGACGCCACGCGCATCGCCCTGATGACCGACGGCATCCTCCTCAACGAGATCCACCGCGACCGTCTGCTCACGCGCTACGACACGATCATCATCGACGAAGCGCACGAGCGCTCCCTCAACGTCGACTTCCTGCTCGGCTACCTCGCCCGCATCCTTCCGGAGCGTCCGGATCTGAAGGTGATCATCACCTCCGCGACGATCGATCCGGAGAGCTTCGCGAAGCACTTCGCCGCTCCCTCGGAGACCGGCGGCGACGGAACCCCCGCCCCGATCATCGAGGTCTCCGGCCGCACCTATCCGGTGGAGATCCGTTACCGCGGGCCGGTCGAGGATGCGGACGACGAGAGCTCGCCTGCCGAGCCGGAGGACGAGGTGTCGGCGATCGTCTCCGCCCTGCGGGAGCTCGACCGTGAACCGCCGGGAGACGTGCTCGTCTTCCTCCCCGGTGAGGCCGAGATCCGCGACGCCGCGGACGCGGTGCGCGGCGCCTACGCGAACGACCGCTCCCCCACCGAGGTGCTGCCGCTGTTCGGCCGCCTCTCCGCCGCCGACCAGCATCGGGTGTTCGAACGCAGCAGGGTGGCCGGCGTGCGCCGTCGGGTGATCCTCGCCACCAACGTGGCCGAGACGAGCCTCACCGTGCCCGGCATCAAGTACGTGATCGACACCGGCACGGCGCGCATCTCCCGCTACAGCAACCGCTCCAAGGTGCAGCGGCTTCCGATCGAGCCCGTCTCGCAGGCCTCGGCCAACCAGCGTTCCGGTCGCGCAGGCCGCACGAGCGACGGCATCGCGATCCGCCTGTACTCAGAGGACGACTACGACAGGCGGCCGGAGTACACCGAGCCCGAGATCCTGCGCACCTCGCTGGCCTCGGTCATCCTGCAGATGCTGTCGCTGGGCTTCGGCGACATCACGGCGTTCCCGTTCCTCACCCCGCCCGACTCCCGTGGGGTGAAGGCCGCGTTCGACCTGCTCACCGAGCTCGGCGCCGTCGAGGCGTCGCGCAGGGACGGATCCCCGCACCTGACCCGCATCGGCCGCGAGATCTCGCGCATGCCGATCGATCCGCGGTTCGCACGCATGCTGATCGAGGCGGGGCGCCCTTCGACGGGTTCGCCGACCCACTCGTCTGTGACACGCGACGTGCTCGCGATCGTCTCGGGCATGACGATCCAGGACGTGCGGGAGCGGCCGGAAGAGCGTCGGGAGGAGGCCGACCGCCTGCATGCGCGGTTCGTCGACCCGACCAGCGACTTCCTGACCCTGCTGAACCTGTGGAACCACCTGCGTGAGCAGCAGCGCGAGCTCGGTTCGAGCGCGTTCCGTCGACTCTGCCGCTCCGAGCACCTCAACTACGTGCGGGTGCGCGAGTGGTTCGATGTGCACCGCCAGCTCCGCACCCTCGTGAAGACGAACGACCGTGACGGGGAGGGCGGGGGCGCCAGCGACCCCGATGCGATCCACCGCGCCCTGCTCTCCGGCCTGCTCTCGCAGATCGGCATCCTCGACGAGCGCACCGCCCCCGCCGGCAAGACGCACGCCCCCGCGAAGGAGCAGAAGGGTCGGCGCATCGCGGAGTATCGCGGAGCCCGAGGGATCCGCTTCTCGATCTTCCCCGGCTCCGGGCTGCGCAAGAAGAGCCCGCGCGCGGTGATCGCCGCCGAGATCGTCGAGACCTCCCGCACGTTCGCACGCACGGTCGCCGCGATCGATCCGGCCTGGGCCGAACCCCTCGCCGGGGATCTGGCCAAGCGCCAGGTGACCGAGCCGCACTGGTCCAAGGATGCGGGGGCCGCTGTCGCGTTCGAGAAGGTGACGCTCTTCGGGCTCGAGATCATCCCGCGCAGGCGCGTGCAGTTCGCGCGCATCGACAGAGCCGCCTCACGCGAGCTGTTCGTGCGGCACGCGCTGGTCGAGGGCGAGTGGGATCCGACGCGGATCGACAAGAGGGTGAGTGCGTTCTGGCGCAGCAACGCCGAGCTGCGCAAGCGCCTCGAGAAGCTGGAGGAGCGCGAGCGCCGCCGCGACATCCTCGCGGGCGACGAGGCCGTGTTCCGTTTCTACGACGAACGCATCCCCGCCGAGGTTTTCGATGTGCGCTCGTTCGAGAGCTGGTGGCGCGAGGCCATGGCGGCCACGCCGAAGCTGCTCGTGATGCGCGAGAGCGACCTGATCGACGACGAGGAGCGCGCGGATCAGCGCGAGTTCCCGACCCGGTGGACGCAGGGCGATCAGGTGCTCGGCCTCGCCTACCGATTCGAGCCGGGCGCCGACGACGACGGAGTGAGCGTCGTCGTGCCCCTGCCCCTGCTCGCCCAGATCGAGGATCGCGGCTTCGACTGGCAGGTTCCCGGCCTGCGTGCCGAGCTCGTGACCGGCCTGCTGCGCGCTCTCCCCAAGGCCATCCGTCGCCACGTGGTGCCCGCGGCCGACTGGGCGGAGAAGTTCGGTGCCGAGCTCATCGACGAAGGGCCGGAGTCGCACGGCGGTCTGCCCCCGCGCACGCTCAAGGAAGCCCTCGCCCGTCGCATCCAGCCGCTCGCCAATCAACTGGTCTCCGCCGCCGACTTCGACGATGAACGGGTGCCCCCGCATCTGCGCATGAACTTCCGCGCCGTGGACGAGCGCGGCAGGGTGGTCGGCTCCGGACGCGATCTGCGTGCCCTGCAGACGCAGCTCTCCGACCGCGCTCGCAGCAGCGTCGCCCGCTCGATCGCCGCCCCTCCCCGCTCCGGCGCCCCCGGCGCGAAACGCGGCACCCCGGGCGAGGGCGTCGAACGCATCGCCGCCGCGTCGCTCGAGCAGACCGGTCTCACGGCCTGGACTTTCGGGGAGCTGCCGGAGGTGCTCGACACCCGCGTCGCCGGAGGGGTGGTCCGCGGCTACCCGGCCGTCGTCGATCAGGGCAAGACCGTGTCGGTGCGTGTCGAATCCACCCCCGACGCGGCGGCAGCGGCGACGCGCGACGGCGTGCTGCGGCTCGTGCTGCTGGGCGTCCCCTCTCCGTCCTCGTACGTGCAGGAGCACCTCACGAGCCAGGAGAAGCTGGCGCTCGCAGCCTCGCCGTATCCCTCAGCGGCCGCACTCATCGAAGACTGCCGCGCGGCAGTGGCCAGAAAGGTCATCCAGAGCCTCGTGCCGGAGGGGATCGTGCGCAACGAGGCCGATTTCGACCGGGTGCGGGACGCGGTCTCCGCCGTGCTCGTCGACCAGCTGTTCGCCTGCGTGTCGCTGGTCGCACGCATCCTCACCAAGTCCCGCGACGTCGAGCGCGGTATCAAGTCGCAGAACTCGCTGGCCCTGCTCGGACCGCTGAACGACATCCGCACCCAGCTGAGCGGCCTGCTGCACCCGGGATTCGTCTCCGCCGCGGGAGCCGAGCGCCTCGCGCACTTCCCCCGCTATCTGGAGGGGATGCTGGACCGCTTGAAGACTCTGGCGAGCGAGCCGGGCAAGGACCGCGCGCGCATGACCGAGTACGAGCGGATGGCGAAGGCGTTCGAAGACGCGGGCGGCACCATCCCCCTCGCCCCCGACGCGACGCCCGCGCTCGTCGAGGTGCGCTGGCTGCTCGAGGAGTATCGCGTGAGTGTGTTCGCACAGCGTCTGGGCACCGCGCAGCCGGTGTCGCCTCAGCGCATCATGAAGGTCCTCTCCGGCCGCTGACCCGAGACCGGGCCCCGCGTACCCCGGGTAGCCTGAACGCATGGCTCGCGCGATCGTCTACACCGAAATCGGCTCCCCCGCTGTCCTCCACCTGATCGAGATCCCGGATCCGGTCGCCGCACGCGGTGAGGTCGTCGTGCGGATCGAGGCGGCGGGAGCGAACCCGATCGACGCCAAGCTGCGGGGCGGCAAGCGCCCGTCCCCGCCGATCACCGAGCCGCGTCCTGTCGGCTTCGACGGCGCCGGCATCGTCGAAGTGCTGGGCGAAGGGGTCGACGATCTCGCCGTCGGCGACCGGGTGGCCATCCGCGACGGGAACGGCACGTACGCCTCGGCGCTCGCGATCGCGACCGAGAAGCTCGCGAAGCTCCCCGACTCGGTCACGACGGCCGAGGGCGCCGGGATCGGCATCCCCGCGGGCACCGCCTACCAGTCGCTGCGGTCGCTGGGAGTGACCGAGGGCGACGTGCTGCTGGTGCACGGCGGTTCCGGATCCGTCGGCCAGGCCGCCGTGCAGTTCGCCGTCGCCTGGGGTGCCACCGTGATCGCCACAGGAAGCCCCGCCCGCCACGACCAGCTGCGCGAGCTCGGGGCGATCCCCGTCGCCTACGGTGATGGTCTGCTCGACCGGGTGCGAGCCGCCGCTCCGTCACCCGTGACCGTGGTGCTCGACTGCGCCGGCACCGATGAGGCGATCGAGGCGTCGCTGGCGCTCGTCGCCGACCGTGAGCGCATCGCGACGATCGTGCGAGGGCCGGATGCGGCATCCTTCGGCATCCGGGCGTTCTCCGGCGGCTCGCCCGTCCCGCTGACCACGCAGGAGCTCGCCTGGCGCGCCGAGGCCCTGCCCGAGACGATCGCCCTCCTCGACGCCGGCGACTTCACGATCGAGCTCGGCCCTCAGCTGCCGCTTGCCGAGGCGGCGCAGGCCCATGAGCTCATGGAATCCGGCGCCGCCTCGGGCAAGATCATCCTGCTCCCGTAGCGCAGAGCGGCTGCTTCTGTAGCCGAGAGCGAGGGTCAGGCGGGAGCGACCGGCCGACCGATCGACAGCATCAGGCGGTTCGCCCAGTTGAAGAACGCCGCGCCGTGGATGACATCAGCGACCTCCAGGTCGTCGAGTCCTGCCGCCCGCAGCCGGGCGATCTCGTGCTCCCCGAATGTGCTCGGAGTGTCGGTGAGCGCGACCGACGCGGCCACGATCGCGTTCCAGCGCTCGCCGAGGTCGGCGTCGACCCCCTCGTCCAGCAGCAGGTCGACGTCCTCGACCCGCTTGCTGTGATGCGCGGCGAAGCGGGAATGCACCGAGGCGCAGAACACGCACCCGTTGCGCCGTGATGCTGCGGTCGCCGCCAGCTCGCGGTCGGCGCGCGGCAGACCCTCGGCGACGTTGTAGAAGATGTCCTTGTCGACGAGTGTCCGCGCCTTGAGCACCTCGGGGTCACGGGCCAGCAACCGGAAGTAGTCGTTCTTCGCCCGCGCGGCATCGACGAGTCCGTCGTAGTGCCGTGGCGTCAGCTCCTCCTCCGCGAGGGGCTCGAGATGCGGGACCCAGCCCACCTCTCCGCGGGTGAAGGCGTGCGGGTGCGGGGCGTCGTCGTGCCGGAGCACGGTCTGTGCGGCGGTCATGCGGCCTCCTCCTCGGAGATCTCGGTCTGGGCGGTGAGTCCTGCAGCGGCGAGCGCACGGAGTCCGGTGACGACCCGCTGCTGGAAGGCGAGGAACGACACCAGCTGGGACAGCGTGACGATCCCCTCGGTCGACCACCCGGCATCGAGCAGTCGCCCGAGATCGGCGCCCGACGCTTCACGGGGCCGGAACACGAGCAGGTGCGTGTGCGCGAGGGCTGCGGCGAGGCGCTCGCCGATGACGGCGGTCACGGCACCATCGGGCTCATACCGTTCGCCCTCCGTGTTCTCGGACTGCAGGCCGAGTTCGGTGTAGGCGCCGAACGGACCGCTCGTCGACGCCCCGGCTGCCTCGGCGAGCACTGCTCCCGCCCGCTCCGGATCGGCCTCGCGTGCGCGGGCGGCATAGAACGCCGCTGTCGCATCGTCGACGCCGGCGAGTCCGGTGGCGAAGGCTGCGACGAGCTCGCGCTCCGCCTGCGACACATGCGCCACCGTGACCGGTCGGAAGAGGGCGTCGAAGCTCGCCTGCAGCTGCTCTCTGGTGACCGGACGGCGGCGGCGCAGCTCGTCCAGCTCCGGCGTCACCCCCACGATCCGGTCCACGGTGTCGTCGGTGAGGACGGTGTCGTCGGTGAGGACGGTGTCGTCGGTCATGCGTTCTCCTTGATCGTCTCGGTGTTTGCTGTCTCCGCGATGGCGTAGCCGAGGGCCGGGGCGACCTCGTCGGCGAACAGTGCGATCGAGCGCAGCACGTGCTCGTGCGGCGCATCGACCGAGTGCACCTGGAAGGCCACCTCTGTCGCGCGGGTGAGGGTGGCGTCGGCGGCGAGCGACTCGGCAACCTGCTCTGGCGTGCCCAGATGCGTGTCGAGCGCGGCTATCAACTCGTCGATGTCGTCACCGGGGATGGTCTGGCCCTGCCGACGGAAGCCCTCCGCCGCCCGACGCAGCCCGACCTCGGCGAACCGCAGAGCCTCGGCGCGGTCATCCGCGACGAACACGGTGCGCGAGGCGGTGATCCGCGGAGTCACCCCGACCGGCAGTGCCTCGAGGTACGCGTCGATGATCGGGTCCTGCAGCTCGGACAAGGGGGCGTACAGGCGGTCGGGCCTGCGCGGCTGAGTGCGGGAGAGCAGGAGCCCGTGCCCGTGGATGCCGGCGCGGTGACCGCCGGGAGCGGAGAAGGTGGCCTGCCACACACGGTCGGCGAGGTCTCCCGCATCCGGGTAGAGCGTGTTGCCCGCGCCGACGTCGCGACCGGCGAGGCCGTCGAGGAGCGTGCGCAGCTTGCGGTCGTAGGTCACCGCCTTGTCTCGCACATCCTCCCCGAACGGCACGAACGACGACGGGGTGCCGCCGCTGCCGAGGCCCAGATCCACTCGCCCCCCGGAGAGCAGATCTGCGACCACGGCATCCTCGGCCACCCGCACCGGGTCCTCCAACGGCAGGGTGATCACGCCGGTCCCCAGTCGGATGTCACTCGTGACGGCGGCCGCGTGCGCGAGGAACACCAGCGGCGACGGCAGACCACCCTCGGCCGCGTGGAAATGATGCTGTGCGACCCAGGCTCTCCCGATCCCGTGGCGCTCCGCCTGCTGGATCTGCGAGGTGGCGAGCGCATACCTCTCGGCAGGAGACGCGTCGTCGAGCAGACGCGTGAAGAACGCGACGGTGGGCCCGGTCGAAGGGGCGGATTCGGTGGTCATACGACGATCTCCGTTCGTCCGGGGACCGCTGCCAGCAACTCCCTGGTGTACTCGTGCTGCGGGTCGCGGAAGAGGTCTTCCGTCTGCCCCTCCTCCACGATCCGGCCGCGGCGCATCACCGAGACCGTGTGACTGATCCTGCGCACGACGGCGAGGTCGTGCGAGATGAACAGGTAGGTGAGCCCGAGCTCCGCCTGCAGCGAGGTGAGCAGTTCCAGGATGCGCGCCTGCACGGTCACGTCCAGCGCCGACACCGCCTCGTCGAGCACCACGACCTCGGGATCGATCGCGAGGGCCCTCGCGATCGCGACACGCTGCCGCTGTCCGCCCGAGAGTTCGCGCGGGGTGCGCCGCGCGACGTCGGACGGGAGCGCGACCCGGTCGAGGAGAGCGAGCGCGCGTTCGCTGCGCTCGGCGCGAGATCCGACGTGGAAGTTCTGCAGCGGCTCCGCGACGATGTCGACGATCTGCTGGCGGGGATCCAGCGAGGCGAACGGGTTCTGGTAGACGAGCTGCACACGGCGGCGCAGCGCTCGCAGCTGCTCGCGCTTCGCGTGGGTCACGTCTTCTCCGGCGACCTCGATGGTCCCGGCGTCCGGCTGATGGAAGCGCGTGACCAGTCGCGCCGTCGTGGTCTTCCCCGACCCCGATTCGCCGACGAGCGCGTGGGTGGTACCGCGGCGAACCCGGAACGAGACGTCGTCGACACCGCGGAACCGCTCCCGGCCGGCGACGCGGAACTCCTTCACAAGCCCTTCGGCGACGATCGCGTACGGGTTCTCCGCGGCGACGGCTGCGGCATCCCGCAGGAACGGCGGGGCGTCCGGACGCCGGAAGCCGGTCGTGAACGCGGGAGCATCGGCGAGCAGCTGACGCGTGTACGGGTCCGTCGGTGCGGCGAGCACCTCCTCACTCCGCCCCTGCTCCACGATCCGGCCGTCCTTGAGCACGACGAGTCGCTCCGCCCGATCGGCGGCAACGCCCAGGTCGTGGGTCACGAGCAGGATGCTGGTGCCCTCCTCGCGCTGCAGCTCGTCGAGCAGATCGAGCACCTTGCGCTGCACCGTGGCATCGAGGGCACTGGTGGGCTCGTCGGCGATCAGCAGGCGGGGTCGCAGGGCGATCGCGGTCGCGATCAGCACACGCTGCCGCATGCCTCCGGAGAGCTCGTGCGGATACTGACGCGCCCGCAGATCCGGGTCGTCGATACCGACACGGTCGAGCAGCTCGATGGCCCGTGCACGACGCGAGCGCCGATCCCGATGCCCATGCAGGCGCAGGATCTCCTCGACCTGCTTCCCGACCGGACGCACCGGGTCGAGGGAGGTCGTCGGATCCTGCGGGACCAGGCCGATCTCCGCACCGCGGATGCCGCGCAGCGCACGATCGGACCACCCGGAGATATCGAGGTCGCCCAGGACGACCGTCCCGCCGTCGACCCTGCCCCCTGCGGGGAGGAGCCCGAGGAGCGCGTGGGCGGTCGTGGACTTGCCCGACCCCGACTCCCCGACGAGGGCGAGGGTCTCCCCCTCGCCGATCCCGAAGGAGACGCCGTGCACGACTTCACGACCCCCGTAGGAGATGCGCAGATCCGATGCGGTCAGAACGCTCATCGCGTGCCCCTTCCGATGCGGTGGCTGATGCGGTTGGCGCTGAGCACGACCGCGACGACGATGAGACCCGGCAATGCCGTGAGCCACCAGGCGGTGCCCACGTAGTTGCGGCCCTCGGCGATCAGCAGTCCCCATTCCGGGGTGGGTGGCGGAGCGCCGTAGCCGAGGAACCCGAGCGTCGAGATGGCGAGGATCGCCGTCCCGAACTGCAGGGCGGCGAGCGCGACGATGGGGGTGAGGGAGTTGGGAAGCACGTGTCGACGCAGCACGGCCAAGAAGGTGGCACCGCTGCCGAAGGCGGCCTCGACGTACTCGGTGCGCCGCACCCGGGCGACCTCGGCGCGCATCAGCCGCGCGAACGCCGCGACGCTGCCGAGTCCCACGGCGAGGGCGGCGTTGACCGTGCCGAATCCGAGCAGGATGATCACCGAGAGGGACAGGAGCAGCCCGGGAATCGCGAGCAGCACGTCGACGATGCGCATCAGCACGTCGTCCACCACCCCGCCCACGGCTCCGGCTATCGCGCCGAGAACCGTGCCGAGGGCGAGACCCACCGTGACGGCGATCAGCGCGCCCGAGAGCGAGTGCACGGCACCGTGGACGACACGGCCGAACAGATCACGGCCGAGGGTGTCGGTGCCGAACCAATGCGCGGCACTCGGCGGCAGCAGCTTGTCGGCCGGCACACCGGTGAGCGGGTCGCCGGGCGCGAACACGCCGGGGATGACCGCCCACAACACAGCGACGGCGACCACGGCGAACGCGAGATACAGCCCCCAGGCGCGGCCGCGCAGACGGCCAGGGCGGCGAGGGGTCCGCGGAAGCTCGGGGACGGTCGGGGTCGGCTCGGAGTCCGGTTCGACACTCGTCGCAGCGATCACGGGAGCGGTCATGCGGGCACCTCCTGAGGCGCGGAGCGGGCGGCGACGGACGCGGTGGAGCGCGCGACCGCGCGCTGACGCGGGTCGATGAGCGGCGTGACGAGGTCGACGGCGAAGCTGATGACGACGAAGCCGAGCGCCGAGAGCAGCACCACACCCTGCAGCACCGGGATGTCCTGGTTCGCGACGGCCTGCTCGGTGAGACGGCCGATGCCCGTGCGGCCGAACACCGTCTCGGTGACGACGGCTCCCCCGACGAGTTCCCCGAACAGCACGCCCGCGATCGTCAGGGTCGGCACGGCGGCGTTGCGGGCGACGGAGCGCGTGAGCACCCACAGCGGCGGGGCCCCCTTCGCCCGGACCACCGTGACGAACGGCTGCGCCTGCACCTGATCGATCGCGCGGACCAGCACCTGCGCCAGCGGAGCCGAGATCGGCACGGCGAGGGTCAGCACGGGCAGGATGAGTCCGCTCACCGGGTCGGCCCCGACGATCGGCACCCAGCCGAGCCCGAACGAGAACACCTGGATGAGCAGGATGCCGAGCCAGAAGACCGGCACCGCGACGAAGAGACCGGGCACCTGACGAAGTCCGTCGCGAAGCCAGGCGAACGGGGCGAGCGAGGAGAGTCCGGCGATCAGCACGGCCAGGAGCAGAGCGACGAGGAGCCCGAGGGACGCGAGCAGCAGCGTCGCGGGGAGCGCCTCCGCGAGCATCGTCAGCACGGGCGTGCCGAACTGCGTGGAGTAGCCGAAGTCGCCGGCGAGGAACCCGAGCCCCGCGTGCACGTACTGCTCCCACCACGGCAGATCCGTGCCGTAGGTGGCTCGGATGCTGTCGAGCTGATCCGTGGACAGCCCGAGGCTGGGATCGGAGAACTTGATCAGGATCGCATCGCCCGGCAGCAGCTGCAGCAGGAAGAACGTGGCCGTGAAGGCCGCGATCAGAACGATCGCGGCCTGCCCGGCTCGTCGGAGGACGAAACTCATCGACGCACCATCCCGATCAGTGCTCGGCGAGCCAGACGCCGGAGAACGTCGGGCGTCCGACCGACTCGAAGGCGACGCCGTGCACGTAGGTCGCGGTGCCGTACACCTGCGGCTCCTCGAAGAGCGGGATCACGTAGGCCTGCTCGGCGATGTAGTCCTGCACGGCCTGCGATGCGGCGACGCGCTTGTCGGCGTCCGGCTCTGAGGCCACGGCGAGCAGCAGTTCGTCGAGCTTCGCGTCCTTCGAGATCAGCACGTCGCGGTTCTTCGTGAAGTACTGGCTCTTGATCACATCCAGATCCGCGCGTCCGACCATCGAGTGGTAGAAGCCGGTCTTGAGCGGGTCGCGCGTGTCCTCGGCGTAGCTTCCGGCATCACCGGGCTTGACCGAGAGCTCGACACCCACCTTCGCCAGCTGCTGCGCCACGAGCTCCAGGGTCTGCTTCGACAGCGGCTGCGGCTTCGCCTCGTACACCGTGATCGAGAGGCGCTCGCCATCCTTCTCGCGGATGCCGTCGGTGCCGGGCTCCCAGCCGGCCTCGTCGAGCAGCTTCTCGGCCTTCTTCGGGTCGTAGGCGTAGTGCTTCGACTCGTCCTTGTAGCCGAGCGCCTGGGAGGAGAGCACCGACGTCGCCACCGGGTAGTTCTCGGTGAACAGCGTGTCGACGACCTCCTGCGCGTTCACCGCGGCGATGATCGCCTGCCGCACGCGGATGTCGGTGAGCAGCGGATTCTCGGGACGCAGGGCGATCGAGTTGTTGACGCCGCGGGTCTGCGGCGCGTAGAGGGTGAAGCCGGCTGCCTCGACGCGGTCCTCGTCGAACGCCTGCACGTAGCGCACGTAGTCGGCCTGGCCTGCGAGCAGCGAGCCGATCCGCACCGAGTCTTCGGGGGTGATCAGCACGTGCACGGCGTCGAGGTACGGGCGACCGTCATTGTCGACGCTGTCGGGTCCCCAGTCGTAGTCGTCGCGCGCGGTGAGCGTGTACTCGGTGCCGAGCTTCTCCCCCGTGACCGTGAACGGACCGGACCCGATGATCTCGGCGGCGTTGCCCGCGCCGAAATCCTCGATCGTGCCGTCGAGCGTCTCCGGCGACAGCAGGCCCGAGTTGATGGTCGAGGTCGCCTGCAGGAACCCGGGGGACGGTGCGGAGAAGTGGAACGTCACGGTGTCGTCGTCGACCACCTCGCTGCTGGCGTAGTTGTTGATCGCCTCGGAGACGGTCAGGCCCCGTTCCGCATCGCCCAGGCCGTAGGTGTCGAAGTTCTTCTTAACTGCCGCGGCGTCGAGCACCGTGCCGTCCGAGAACGTCACGTCGGGGTTCAGGTTGAACGTGTACTCGGTCGCGTCGTCGTTCACGGTCCAGTCGGAGGCGATCCACGGCTCGATCTCGAGCGTGTCAGGGTTCTGCCAGGTCAGGCGGGCCGCGATGTTGTTCACGATGCCGCCGTTGGGGTAGAAGCCGGCCTGCGGCGGATACAGGTTCGTGTACGCCTGGTGCTCGAGGTACGTGAGCGTTCCACCCTTTACGGGGTCGCCGCCTTCGGCGGGAGAGTTCGCCGGGGCGGGCGTCGACGCGCAGGCGGCGAGGCTTCCCGCCAGGATGAGCGGCACCGCAATGGCGGCGGCGCGGAGGAGGCGACGGTTCATGGGTGGGTCTCCAGGTTTCGGGTGCGATGCTTCGGGTGAGGTGCTGTGTGTCGAGATGCCGTGCGTTGAGGTGACTTCACGGTAGGAATCAGGGGCGGGAACGCGCGACCCGGGCGACGCCGGTCGTCATGCGTCGACATACGACGTAATGCGCAGGCGGTCGCGGAGTGTGGTCCCGTCGCTCTGCTCCTCGCTTCGCAGCAGCCCGCGACGGCGCAGCTCCGGCGCCGCGTTACGCGTGAACGCCTCGAACTGCGCCGGTTGGAAAGCCGATAGCACGTTGAACCCGTCCGCCCCGCCTTCCTCCCGCCAGGTCTCGAAATGATCGGCGATGGTTCCCGCGTCACCGACGACGAAGGCGGCCGGCACCGCGTGCGCGGCGACCAGGTGCCGCCAGGTGAGGGGATCGGCGGTCGCGCCCCCGGAGACGTTCAGCCCGGCGATGAGGGCGAGACGTTCGATCAGCGCCGCACCGCGCGCGCCCAGCCGGAGTGCTTCCGCGGCAGTCACCGGCGCATCGAAGGTGGCGGAGCGCAGCGGGTCGTCGACCGGAACGTCGAACGCGTCGGCGAGCGCGGCGATGCTGCGGTTCAGCGGGAACGCCGTCCGCGCCGCCTGGTGCCCCTCGGCGAGCGGCACCAGGGCGAGCAGCCGCTCCACGATGCGACGAGCATCGGCATCCGTGTCCGCGACGACCGGGAGCACCGGCGCGATCACCTTCAGCGCATCGGGCGAGCGTCCGGACTCGGCGGCGATGTCCCGCAGCAGCCGTCGTGTGGCGATGGCGTCCGCCAGCGTCGGTGCGGCGGTCAGGGCGAGATCGGCCGCGGTCGCCGCGAGCGCCCTCGACCGCGGCGATGTGCCGGCATGCACGATCGGGATCCGGCCCTGCGGAGGTCGAGCGACGTTGAGCGGCCCGGCGACCCGCACCTGAGCGCCCCGCAGCTCGGCGGCGCGCAGCCCCTCCGGATCGATCAGCACCCCACGATCGGCGTCGGCGATCCAGGCGTCCTCCCCCCACGAATCCCACAGCCGGCGCAGGGCTTCGACGAACTCCTCTGCCCGGTCGTAGCGGGTCTCGTTGTCGGCGTGCGCGTCGCGACCGTGGTTCCCGGCCGCGCGCGGCTCGGCGCCGGTGACGAGGTTGATACCGGCACGGCCGCGGGTGAGCACGTCGAGCGAGGCGAGCGACCGCGCGGTCGTGTACGGGTCGGCGTAGGTCGTGTTCACCGTGGCGATCAGGCCGATCCGCGAGGTCACTCCCGCGAGGAAGAGCACAGCGCTCACGGGGTCGATGCGCGCCAGCAGATACGGATCGCGGAACTCCAGGTCCGGGCCCGTGGCGAGCCAGTCGCCGAAGAACAGATAGTCGAGCCCGGCATCCTCTCCCTCTCGCGCGATGTGGCGCAGGATGTCGGCGTCTCTCGCAGGGTCGCGGTGCGCCCCTGGCTGCCGCCAGCCCGAGGGATACGCGCCGAGGGTGCGCACCATGGCGCCGATGATGAGGGGTTCGGTCATGCCCGTCACGGTAGGAGCCGCTCCCCACCCGCTGCCATGGCGTCGATGCCGGGCGTCACGGGATGTAACAGTCCGTCACACCCGGAGCACCCCCTACGCTGAGACCATGACAGGTCTTCGGTGGGGAATCCTCGCGACCGGCGGAATCGCCGGCGCATTCGCGTCCGATCTGCGAACCGCGGGGCTCGACCTCGTGGCCGTCGGATCCCGGTCACAGGAGTCGGCCGACGCGTTCGCCGCCCGCTTCGACATCCCCCGCGCGCATTCTTCGTATGAAGACCTCGTCGCGGACCCCGATGTCGACATCATCTACGTGTCGACACCGCACCCGATGCATCACGAGAACGCCCGCCTTGCCCTCGAGCACGGCAAGCATGTGCTCGCCGAGAAGGCGTTCACCCTGAACCGCGCCGAGGCGGAAGACCTGCAGGCGCTCGCCGCCGAGCGCGGTCTGCTGGTGATGGAGGCGATGTGGACGCGGTACCTGCCGCACATGGTCCGCATCCGCGAGCTCATCGCCGACGGCGCCCTCGGTGAGATCCGGGCCGTGAGCGCCGATCACACCCAGCTGCTGCCCTCCGACCCCGCGCATCGGCTCAACGCCCTCGAACTCGGTGGCGGCGCCCTGCTGGACCTCGGGATCTACCCGATCTCCTTCATCTGGGACATCCTCGGCGCACCGACCAGCATCCGCGCCGTCGGCCGCCTCATCGAGACGGGAGCCGACTCCGAGGTCGCCACGGTCATGACCCACGACGGCGGTGCGGTCTCGACCAGCCTCTCGTCGTCGCGGGCTGCAGGCCCCAACGTCGCGAGCATCATCGGCACGGCCGCCCGCATCGACATCGACACCGTCTGGTACAGCCCGACCACGTTCCGCCTCGTCCTGCCGGACGGCACGGTGCAGGAGAGCTACACCTCCGAGGTCGAGGGCCGTGGCATGCAGTTCCAGGCGCTCGCCGCCGAGCGTCTGGTGAGCGAAGGCACCCTCGCGGGCGACATCTTGCCCATCGCCGAGAGCGTCGCGATCATGGGCACCCTCGACGAGATCAGGGCGCAGATCGGCGTCCGCTACCCCCGCGAGGAGGTCTGATCATGGCCGAGACCACCGATGCCCGCGTCGCCGTCTACCTCGACTTCGACAACATCGTCATCTCCTGGTACGACCGGGTGCACGGACGCAACGCCTACGGCAAAGACCGTCAGCGGATCAGCGAGAACCCGAACGACCCCGAGGTCACCGAGCGATTGGGCCGGGCGATGATCGAGGTCGGCGCCATCATCGACTACGCGGCCTCGTTCGGCACGCTGGTGCTCACCCGCGCATACGCGGACTGGTCCTCCCCCGTCAACGCCGTGTACCGCTCGCAGCTCGTTGCCCGCGCTGTCGACCTCGTGCAGCTGTTCCCCGCCGCGGCGTATGCCAAGAACGGCGCCGACATCCGGCTCGCCGTGGATGCGGTCGAGGACATGTTCCGCCTCCCCGATCTCACCCATGTCGTGATCGTCGCGGGTGACAGCGACTACGTGCCCCTGGCTCAGCGCTGCAAGCGCCTCGGCCGCTACGTGATCGGCGTCGGGGTGTCTGGCTCCACAGCCAAGTCGCTGGCCGCCGCGTGCGACGAGTTCGAGTCGTACGACTCGCTGCCCGGTGTCGTGCGCCCCTCCAAGCCGGTCGCCGCCGCGGCCACTCCCGCGGTCGAGGCGCCGACGCCGGTGGCGGAGGCGGAGGCGGTCGCCGAGACGGTGACGGAGACCGCCTCGAAGCCGAAGGCCGCCTCGAAGCGATCGCGATCCAAGGCCGCCCCGAAGGCGGAGGAAGTGCGGGTCGAGGACAAGGTCGACGATCAGGAGGTGGCGACGCAGCTGCTGGAGCGCGCGCTCCGTCTGGGGCACGACAAGGCCGACGCCGACGAGTGGCTGCACAGCTCCGCGGTCAAGACGCATATGCGTCGCATGGACCCGTCGTTCAGCGAGAAGGCACTCGGCTACCGGTCGTTCTCCGACTTCCTGAAGTCCCGCGACGACATCGCGGAACTCGAGGAGACCGGGCACGAGCGTCTCGTCCGCCTGCTCGAGCCCTGAGAGTGGTCCGCGACGTGGCGGCCAGGACGCGGTGATCCGCTCATGGCCGCCACGTACGGCCGGTGTCAGAGCGTGGCTTCGAACGGGTCGAAGTCCGCGGCGATCGACCCCACCTGATCGAGGGTGCTCTCGACCTCGACGAAGCTCCGCGCCTCGGCGGCCTCCTCGATCGAGAGCAGGGTGTCGAGCACGTGGTAGCCGAACTCGCCGGTGGCGACGTGTGGACGCCCCGCGGCGATCGCCCGCGCCATGTCGAGCAGCCCGACGCCGCGGCCGGACAGCACGCCCTCCTGCTCGACGTCGATGATCTCCTGCTGCACGGGCTCCGGCGGGATGAACAGACGTGTGAGCGGACGGGTGATCGAGATCGCGCCGCCGAACGTGTTCGGGTCCGGGATCACGATCGTGCCCTCGGTGCCGGTGATCTCGACGATGCCCTGGCGGACGACGGGTGAGTCGGTGCTGTACATGCTCTGCGCCTGCCCGCCCTCCTCGAACGCCATCAGCACGCTGAGCGTCGAGGGGATCTCGACCGGGAACTCCTGGCCTGCGAGTTCACCGACCTGCACCCGGCGCGTGGGAGAGCCCTGCAGTCCGAGTGCTGCGACCGAGGCGACAGGCCCGAACACGTGCACGAGGGCCGACACATAGTACGGCCCCATGTCGAGCAGCGGTCCGCCGCCCTTGGCGTAGAGGAACGCGGGATTCGGGTGGAAGATCTCCGGTCCCGACCACTGGAACGTGGTCTGCGCGAACAGCGGACGCCCGATGTCTCCGCGCGCGATCGCTCGCTTCGCCGTCTGCACGCCAGGACCGAGGACGGTGTCGGGGGCGACGCCGACGCGCAGGCCCGCCGCGTCCGCCTTCTGCAGCAGGCCGCGGGACTCCTCACGGCTCACACCGATCGGCTTCTCGGTCCAGACGTGCTTCCCCGCCGCGATGATCGCCTCGGAGACCTCCACGTGCACGGCCGGGATCGTGAGATTCACGACGATGTCGATCTCCGGATCCTGGAGCACCGTGTCGACACCGCCGGCACGAGGCACGCCGTACTTCTCGGCCTGCGCTTTGGCGCGCTCCTCGAGCAGGTCGCCGATCGCGACGACGCGCACATCGGGGAACGTCGTGAGGTTGGACAGGTACTGGTCGCTGATGTTCCCGGCACCGATGATGCCGACGCCCACCGCCATCAGGCCGCCACCTTCTCGTCGAGGTAGACCCGGCTGCGCTCGACGGCGTCGAACAGGTCGCCCTCGTAGTGGTCGAACTCGACGATCGCGAGCTCCAGCGCCGGTGCTGCGGTGATGGCCTCGATCAGCGGGACGTTACCCTCACCGGCGGCCACCTGATCGGCGGGCGGATACGCTCCCGCGAGTGCGGGGTCGAGTGTGCCGTCCTTCGCGTGCACGGCGATCACCCGACTGCCCAGACGCTCCAGCAGCGCGACGGGATCGACGCCGCCACGGGCCACCCAGTACAGGTCGACCTCGAGCACGACGCGGTCGTCGAGCAGCCCGGCGAGGACCTCCAGGCCGGTGACGCCGTCGAACACGGCCTCCAGCTCGTGGGCGTGGTTGTGGTATCCGACCCGCACACCGACGGCCGCACCGATCTCCGCGGCCTCGTTGAGCAGTCGCGCCGTCTCCTCGATCTGCTCGATCGACTCCCAACGAGCCGGTTCGGTGTAGGGGTCGATGACCGTATCCATGCCGAGCACCTTCGCCGCGGCGAAGACCTCAGCCGGGGAGGGGACGGGCACCGTGGTGCCGCTGCCGTCGGGGTTGACGAACGACGGCGACGCCAGGAAGGCGTGTCCGGAGGGGGCGACCAGACCGGCGGCGGTGAGCGCGGCTGCGAGGGGCTCGGCGCGGCGCACGAAGTCGTACGGCTCGACGGCCGTGAAACCGCGGGCTGCCACCGCCTGCAGGGAGGATTCGAGGTCGGCCTCCAGCTCGTCCTTGATGGTGAACAGCTGCAGGGAAGTCCGAATCGTCATCGGTCGTGCTCCTTCGGTCATCGGTGACGTGGCGGGACCGGTGTCCCGTTCAGGCACGCTATCACCAAATACCTCCACGCGGAAGTTTTGAATCGCTAGACTGCCCTCATGCCCCTCGACACCCCCGAAC
>NZ_LSJW01000292.1:0-32202 GCF_001557335.1 Microbacterium sp. CCH5-D1 | reverse complement strand
GATGATGCCCACGCCCTCCACCCCGCAAGCCCGCCCCGGCGTCCCTGTCGTGGGCATCATCGGCCTGGCAGCCGTGGTCATCGGCGTCGTCTGCGCGTGCATCCCCGTGATCGCGATCGCCGGGTGGGCGCTCCTCGCCGTCGGGTTCGTGATGTCGCTCGTCTCCCTGTTCCTGCGCGGGCGGAAGTGGCCGGGCATCACCGGTCTCGCCCTCGCTGTGATCGGTGCCGTGCTCGCGGCTGCCGTGTCTCTGCTGCTGCTCGCCGCGACATCGTCGGACGGTGCTTCGTCCGCGATCCCGAGCGAACGGCCGACGGATGGAGGCACGTCCACGGAACGTCCGGACCCGTCCGCGATCGAGGGCGCCGAGATGACGACCTTCGCCGATCTCGAGGTCGGTGACTGTCTGCCCCTGGTCGTGTACGACGAGGACGAGCTCGTCTTCGAGCTGCCCGTCGTGCCCTGCGAGCAGCCGCACACCGACGAGGTCTTCTTCATCTACGACGTGGAAGACGGTGAGTTCCCGGGCGACGACGCCCTCACCGAGACCTCGTGGAACGGCTGCTACGAGGCGTTCCAGGCGTACGTCGGCACCTCGTACGAGGCCTCGGAGCTCGACTTCTACAACTACCAGCCGACGAAGGGCACGTGGATCCGGGAGGGGGACCGCACCGTGCAGTGCATCCTCTTCAGCTATGACGATGTGACCGGCACCCTGCGGGACTCCGGTCGCTGACCACAACGATACGAAGAAGGCCCCGGATCGCTCCGGGGCCTTCTTCGTGGACTCAGTCCTCGGTCTTGCGCTTGCGCCAGCGGATACCCGCCGAGATGAAGTCGTCGAGGTCGCCGTCGAAGACCGCAGCCGGATTGCCGGATTCCTGGCCGGTGCGGAGGTCCTTGACCAGCTGCTGGCCGTAGAGGAAGTACGAGCGCATCTGATCGCCCCAGCTCGCGGTGATGTTGCCCGCGAGTTCCTTCTTCTTCGCAGCCTCCTGCTCCTTCTGCAGCAGCAGGAGTCGCGTCTGCAGCACGCGCATGGCGGCGGCACGGTTCTGGATCTGCGACTTCTCGTTCTGCATCGACACGACGATGCCGGTCGGGAGGTGCGTGAGGCGCACGGCGGAGTCTGTCGTGTTGACCGACTGCCCACCCGGGCCGGAGGAGCGGAACACGTCGACGCGGATGTCGCTCTCCGGGATGTCGACCTCTGTGGCCTCTTCCATCAGCGGGATGACCTCGACGGCGGCGAACGACGTCTGCCGCTTGTCGGCGGAGCCGAACGGACTGATGCGGGCGAGACGATGCGTTCCGGCCTCGACCGAGATGGTGCCGAAGGCGTAGGGAGCGTCGATCTCGAAGGTCGCGGACTTGATGCCGGCGCCCTCCGCGTAAGACGTGTCCATGACCTTGACGGGGTACTTGTGCCGCTCGGCCCAGCGCAGGTACATGCGCATCAGCATCTCGGCGAAGTCCGTGGCGTCATCGCCGCCGGCCCCGGAGCGGATCGTGATGATCGCGGAGCGCTCGTCGTATTCGCCGTCGAGGAGCGTCTGCACCTCGAGCTGGTTGATCAGATCGGTCAGCGCAGCGAGCTCCGTGCGGGCCTCCTGCGCTGAGTCCTCGTCGCCCATCTCGTTCGCGAGACCGACCAGCACTTCCAGGTCGTCGAGACGCTGGGCGATGCCGGTGATGCGGGCGAGCTCCGACTGGCGGTGGCTGAGGGCGCTGGTCACCTTCTGCGCGTTCTCGGTGTCGTCCCAGAGGTCGGGAGCGCCGGCCTCCTCGCTGAGACGCGCGATGTCGTCGCGGAGACGGGAGACATCGACGACCTCGCTGATGTCGCCGAAGGTGTGCCTGAGCGCCTGGATTTCGGCGGAGAGATCTAGTTCGAGCATGACACCTCAGCCTAACGTGCCGCCTGCCCGCACGGGGACGCCATCGTCCGGGAGCTCCGGGCAACGGGAGTAGCGTGAAGTCGTGAGCAGCGCATCGACGGTCCTTCGGCAGTTCGGACCGATGGTGTATCTGCCGACGATCCTGTTCTCGCTCGGCGAGGGTGCGGTGATCCCGCTCATCCCGGTGCTCGCCGTCTCCATGGGAGCGGACGTGGCGTTCGCCGCCCTCGTCGCCTCCTGCCTCGTCATCGGCCAGCTGTGCGGGAACCTCCCCGCCGGATGGGCGGTCGGCAGGATCGGCGAGCGCTACACCATGGTGATCGCCGGGGTGATCTCGATCGTCGCCGGCATCGGAATGGTGTTCGCGCCGTCGCTCGGTGTGCTGGCGGCTTCGGTGTTCCTGCTGGGCATCTGCGCGGCGGCCTTCGGCCTCGCCCGGCATGCGTTCATGACCACGCGGGTTCCTGTCGCCTTCCGCGCGCGGTCGCTCTCGCTGCTCGGCGGGAGCTTCCGCCTCGGCATCTTCGTCGGTCCGTTCATCGCGGCAGGACTGCTTCAGCTCTTCGGCAGCGAGAGCGCAGCGATCTGGTTCTTCCTCGGCTGCCTCGTGGTGATGGTCGCGCTGGTCCTCTTCGGGCCCGATCCGGAGAAGATGGTCCCGCCGGTCACGACGGCCACGCGCGAGCGCTATGCGGAGGACTCCGGCGAGGCCGTGAGCGGTTCGATCCCCACGGTCGAGCGCCTCGGCATCTTCCAGACGATGTGGCGCCAGCGTGCGGTGCTCGGACGCCTCGGCCTCGCCGCCGCTTCGCTCTCCGCCGTCCGGTCGGCCCGCCAGGTCGTGCTCCCCCTGTGGGGGCTGTCCCTGGGGTTGGACGCCTCGACCATCTCCCTCGTCGTCGGCGTCTCCGGGGCCATCGACTTCGCGCTCTTCTATGCGAGCGGCCAGGTGATGGACCGCTTCGGCCGGCTGTGGGCGGCGATGCCGGCGATGGTGCTCATGGGAGCGGGTTTCCTGGCGCTGTCGTTCACGCACGACGGGGATGCGGCTGTGCTGTGGTTCGGCATGTTCGCCGCTGTCCTGGGCGTCGGCAACGGACTGTCCAGCGGCATCCTGCTGACTCTGGGGGCGGATGTCGCGCCGAAGCGGGATCCCGCCGCCTTCCTCGGTTCGTGGCGCACGCTCACCGATGCCGGCGGCGCGATCGCCCCGCTGCTCGTCTCGGGGATCACGGCCGTGGCTTCGCTCCCGTTCGCCGCGGCCGCCATGGGCGTCATCGGCCTGGTGGGTGCTCTCGGCTTCCTGCGCTGGATCCCGCAGTTCGTCCCCCGAGCACGACCCGAGTCCAGCGAAGAGCCACCGGAAGGAGACCCGGAATGATCCCGAACCTCGAGGCGGATGCTCATCGCCTCGTCTCGACCTTCGTCCCCCGATCCGCACGAGACCGCGCAGCGCAGGCGGACTTCGCCTCGTTCTTCGATGCCGACGGCGGGCCTGTGCACCGTGAGGCAGGCCCTGACCACCTCACGGCATCATGTGTGGTGTTCGATGCCACGTTCCAGCACACGCTGCTGGTGTTCCACCGCAAGGGGCAGTTCTGGGTGCAACCGGGAGGCCACGTCGAGGACGGCGACGCATCGGTCATGGCCGGCGCGCTGCGGGAGCTGCGTGAGGAGACCGGCATCGTGGTGGACCCGGTGAACCCGCCGCTCGCCTATGACCTCGACCACCACGGCCTGTCTTCGCGCTTCGGCGCATGCGCCTCGCACCTCGACATCGGGATCGCCGTCGTGGTCGACCGAGAGTCGGCGCTCACCGTGAGCGAGGAGTCGGAGGACCTACGCTGGTGGCCCGTCGATGCCCTGCCAGCGGAGGTGCCACCCCAGCTCGTGCCCCGTCTCACCGGACTGCTCACGCAGCTGCAGAGCCCCCGCTGAGCGGGGTTCTCACCGCAGCGCCGTGCGGCTGGTGGCCGTCGACTCGAGCGGGACTCCGTCAGGCACGAACACGGATACCAACGGCGGATGCCATTGTGCGGCGACGGTGACGCGCGCCGTGACGCCGTCGGGCGTTCCGGCAGCGGTGAGCGAAGCATCGCCCGGCACCGCTACCACGAGCGACGCGGCCTGTTCTTCGACACCGGCGTCGGTCAGCTCGGCTCGCGCGCCGCCGTCGCGAACCACCAGCGTGAACCCGTCAGCCCCGGCGAGCGCTGCGGAATCGGCGAGCGCATCCAACCGCTTCTGGGCGATGTAAAGGTCGGTGGCACAGACACACACGAAGAGCACGGCCAGCGCGAGCAGCACATACCCGAGTGTGAGGAGCAGCACACTCCCCTCGTCGTGCTCGATCCCGGCGCCGAGGGTGCGACGGCCCGGCGTCATCGTTCGGTACCCCACTGCCTGGACATCTTCTGCACGGCCTCGGCCTGAACGGCGACGGCGGTTGACCTGTCGAGGCCGATCACCTCCGGCATCAGGGGCAGCCGTACCCGCGTGGAGACGGAGACGACGATCGTCGCGCCAGCCGCCGGGCACTCGAGAGACTTCGGTGTGCAGGAGAGCGTCAGGTCGACCGTGTCCTCGTCCAGACCGTACTCCTCGACGATGCCGGCGAGCACAGCGTCGCTCCGTTCCGCGGCCGTCGTCGCGTCCGGAGCACGGGCGATCACACGGGCGATGTGCCGCGCTGCCGCCTCCGCTCCGAAGGTCTGCTCCTGGATGGTGCCGAGCGCGATCACGAGGTAGATGAGCGGGACCAGCAGGATCACCCCGGCTGCGATGAACTCGAGGGCAGCCGATCCCTCGTCATTCCTCCCCGAACGTCTCGGCAGGTGCATGCGCCTCCACCTCCATCGCGAGGGGAATGCCGATCAACCCCAGCAGGGGGAACGTCGTACGGACTCGGACGTCGACCGTCTCGTGCGGTGCGATACCGGAGACTCCGATGCGGACGTCATCGGCGTACTCCGACCCGACCGCGCGCGAGATGACCTCCCGGGTGACATCCACGCCCTCCTGCGGCGTCGTGTCGGCGAGTGCAGCGTGGTAGGCCCCCTCGACGGCGGCATCGTGGACCACGTTGCGCACGTACACCGCGAATGCGAGCTGCAGCACCGCGAGCGTGAGCGCGGTCAGGAGGGTGCCCACGAGCACGAACTCCACCGGAGCCGACCCGCGATCATCCGCGCACACACGCCGGTCGTCCATCTCAGAGTCCCGACACCCGCTGGATCGCCTGCTCGAACAGCGACGTGAGCGCGGGGCCCGCGACGGCCCAGATGAGCACCACCAACCCGGCGGTCATCAACGTGACGAGGACCCAGCCGGGGACGTCCCCGGATTCGTCCTCGACGAGGTCGCGAACGCTGTGCGCGGTCCGTTGCCATGCATTCCGCCACGAGCGCTGGCGGGAACCCGGGCTCCCGCAGTGCCCCGAGTTCCTCGGCCCTCGGCCCGGCTCGAACGGGCTGCCACCCCCACCAGGCTGCGGGCCGGGCACGTCCATACCGTGTAGACGTACCTTGGGCGAGGTCGGACTGAGCATATCAATGGCTGGTTCGGGTGGGACAAATCCAGTCAACCGCTGACAGAGGTGGAATGGAACTACAGCCCAGCCGGGGACGTCCCCGGTTTCATCCGCGAAGAATGCGCGGAGCCGAGCAGTGGTTCCCGTCGATGTGAGTCGCCCGCGGTCACAGGTGGGTGTCGTCATGGTGGATCCTTTCGTTGAGGGGTCAGCCGATGCCGAGACGGAGGATGAAGAGCCCGGGGTAGACGGCGAAGAGCACGGAGAGCGGAAGTATCAGGAAGACGAGCGGGAGGAGCATCAGGATCTCCTTGCGCCCCGCCTGCTCGATCAGCACACGCTTCGCGTCTTCCCGTGCATCCGACGCCTGGGCATGCAGCACTGCGGCGAGCGGTGCACCGTGCTCGAGTGCGGCGATCACCTGATCCACGACACGTGACAGGCCGGGAAGCTGCAGACGTCGCGCCATCTCGTTCAGCGCGTCGGCCAGCGGCGACCCGGTGCCCACGGCGAGCACCACGTGACGCAGTTCGGCGGTCAGTTCGCCGGAGCCACCTCGGACACCCGGCGCAGCGAATCGAGGAACCCCTCCCCCGCGGAAAGACAGAGGGCCAGGAACTCGAGTGTCGTCGGCAGTTCATCCGTGAGCCGCACCCGTCGCGCCTTGGCCCGCGCGGAGAGCTGCAGGTCGTAGGCGGCGGCCGCCGCCGCCCCGCACAGCAGAGGCAGCACGCCCGTCGGCAAGGAGAGGCGGCCCGTGAGTGCGAGCACGGTCACCCCGATCGCCCCCACCCCTATCCCGGCGAGGCCCCACCCGAGCTGCCTGCCGCGGAACGCCGCAGGGTCGGTCCGCACGCCGGCTTGTGCCAGACGCCGGCGGAGGGGCTCTCCCCCGCCGAGCAGACTCTCGAACGCATTTCGTGCGCGTTCCCACAGCGTCCGCGAACTCGCGGGCAGCGCGCCCGCGGCCGGGAGGACACCTCGTGGCAGACGATCATCGGCGACGACGTCGCGCACGTACGGACCGATCCTTACGGCCAGCGATGCCGCCCTCCACCGTGGAAGCGCGGAAAGCGCGCTCAGCACCCCGGCGGCGAAGCCGCACCCGATCAGGACGGCGCTCGCGAGAGCCGTCATCCCGCTCATCCGAACCACCGCCGAGGCTCGGGGAGTCGACCGATGCGGACCATGATGTGGAAGGCGACCACAGAGACGGCCGCGCCCAGACAGATCACGAGCACGCCTTCGGGAGTGCCGTACGCCGCCGCCCCTTCCGGTCGGAGCACGAGCAGGCCGAGGATCACCCACGGGGCGACGGCACCGAGGACGGCGGCACCGCGGATCCAGGATTGCCGCGCCTCGACCTCCCCACGGAGAGCCGCGTCCGCCCGCACCGAGCTGGAGAGTGCCCGCAATACGCTGATGAGCTCGGTGCCGCCCACCTGACGCGCCATCCGCAGCGTCTCGGCGATGCGGTCGCCGATGGGGTCGGACAGCGTCGTCTTGAGTCGATCGAGGCTGGTCTCGAACCTGCCGCTCGCCCGCAGGTCCCGCGCGAACACGATGAACGCCGGCCGCAGCATCTTCGGCGCGGACTCCGCCAGACCGGCCACCGCGTCGGGAAGCGACAAGCCAACGCGGATCGACGCGATCAGCAGATCGCACACGTCCGGCCAGAGCTGGCGACGCAACCGTCGCAGGCGCATCCGTCGCCCTCGCAGGAACACGATCGGCGCAGTCGCGCCTGCAAGACCGGCCAGCACGGAGAGCACGGGGATCCCCGTCAGCAGCCATGCACCCGATGCCGTCATCAGTCCGGTTGCGACGACGATGGCGAGGAGTCCACGTTGCGACAGCCCCTCCATGCCCGCTTCCTCGATCAGACGGGCGAGTCGCCCCTGCCTCATCGTCATCACGGCATCGTCGGAAGGCGGCCACATCCACGGGGAGACGCACAGCAGCACCCCCGCCGCGAGGAGGGCACCGACGAAGACCGTCACGATGAGGCTCCGACCCGGCGAGCGGCGATGCGCTCCACGACGACATCCCTGCGGTCTGCCACCCGGTACACCTGCTCGGTCCGGACTCTGCCTTCGTCGACGTCACCGGTCGGTGCGATGACCTCTTGGACGTATCGCCGACCTGCCCGGTCTCGAACGCAGTGCACGACCAGGTCGATCGACGCGGCGAGCGCGGGCGCGATGAACGCGCGGTCGATGTTGCGCCCGGCCAGGAGCGGGAGGATCGTCAGCTTCTCGATCGCCTCCGCCGCGGAGTTCGCATGCACGGTGCAGGCGCCGGGAACCCCCGTGTTGAGGGCGAGCACGAGGTCCAGGGCTTCCGCGTCCCGGACCTCGCCGACGACGAGACGGTCCGGTCGCATACGCAGCGCCTCCTTCACCAGTCGCCGCAACGTGATCTCCCCCGTACCCTCCAGGCTCGCCTGGCGTCCCTGGAGTGAGACGAGATCGGGTCCGTGAACGGCCAGCTCGAACGTCTCCTCGACTGTCACGATGCGCTGGGTGTCGGCGCAGGAAGCCAGCAGCGCGGCGAGCATCGTCGTCTTGCCTGCGTGCGTCGCTCCGGAGACGATCACGCTGCGGCCGGCGTCCATCGCCACGCGCAGCTGATCCGCGACACCGCGAGGCATCATGCCCTGATCCGTCAGCGATGCGAGGGATCGGTACTTCGGGAGGAACTTGCGGATGTTGACAGCCCACGAACCGCGCACTACATCGGCGATGGCCACGTGCAGACGGGACCCGTCCGGCAGCGAAGCGTCGACGAACGGCTGGCTGATGTCGACGCGCCGCCCCGTTGACTGGAGCATCCTCTCGACGAGGTCGCGCACCGACACCTCATCGAGCACGACGTCGGTCCGCTCGGCCGTGCCCTCGCGCGCGACGTGCACGTGCCCTGCGCCGTTCAGCCAGATCTCCTCGACCTGTGGATCGTCGAGCAGCGGCTGCAGCGCGCCGAATCCGCTCAAGGTCGCCAGGACCTCCCGCACGCATGCGGCCTCATCGTCGATCAACGCCTCGCCGCGGGCGAGGGCGAGATCGTCGTGTCGGCGGACCTCGGCGTGGGCGATGCGCCAGGCCCCGTCCGGATCGATCGACGGGTCGATGCCCTCGGCGCGCAGACGCGAACGCACACGCTCGGCGACGAGGGCGGACGGACGAATCACTCAGGCATCCTCGCAACATTCGACGCGCGGCCTCCGAAGTTATCCACAAGCCGACCTGGAGTCCCATCCCCTCCGCAGAGTCCCGGCCCGGCGCGGACTGCGGGCGGATCCCCAGATACCCGGTTTCGGCGATCAGTAGACTTATCCCACCGCGCGGGAGTGGTGGAATTGGCAGACACGCAGGATTTAGGTTCCTGTGCCCCAGGGCGTGTGGGTTCAAGTCCCACCTTCCGCACGAGAGACGACGGCAGCCTTCTCAGGTCGCCATGACATCGCTCTGTTACACCGCCGACCAATCGCGACCGACGGGACTCTCCCAGTGCTCGAAACCATGCTGCACGCACCGACCGCTCTCATCCCCTGGCTGGACCCCGCCACCATCATCGGGACCGCCGGGCCGTGGGCGCTCCTCGTGGTGTGCTTCATCGTCTTCGCGGAGACCGGTCTGCTCGTCGGTTTCCTGCTTCCCGGCGACACGCTGCTCGTGATCGCGGGCCTTCTCTCACACCCGATCGCGGGTTCCGAGCACGGTGTCTTCGGCATTAACGTCTGGTGGGTCGCCCTGCTCATCGGCCTCGCGGCCTTCGTCGGCGGCGAGGTCGGCTATGTGATCGGGCACAAGGGCGGACCGGCCGTGTTCGAGCGCAAGGAGTCGGGACTCTTCAGCAAGAAGAACGTCGAGCGCACGAACGCGTTCTTCGAGCGCTTCGGAGGCATCACCGTGATCCTCGCGCGCTTCGTGCCGATCGTGCGCACGTTCGCCCCGGTCGCCGCCGGTGTCGGTCACATGCCGTGGCGCAAGTACACGCTCTACAACCTGATCGGTGCGATCCTGTGGGGCTTCGGGCTCACCATGTTCGGCTACCTCATCGGGTTCATCCCGCCGGTCGCGACGTTCGTGGAGAACTACATCGACCTCATCCTGCTCGCGGCCGTCGGCGGCACGGCGCTGGTGACGCTGTGGCACTACCTGTCAGAGCGCCACAAGGCGAAGAAGGCTGCCGCAGCAGGGGAAGACGTCGTCACCGACGCTGAGGAGGCGCAGGAGCTCGTGCTCGACGCCGACGTGTTCGACCGCGCTCCCGACCTGGACGGCGACGGCAAGCACTGACCGCGGTCGGTCAGCCCGCGTTCTTGGCGCGCTCCTCCTTCGAGCGGGCGACACTCGCACGCAGAGCCTCCATGAGATCGATGACCTCGCCGCCCTCGGCCGCCTTCTCGGCTTCGCCGAAGGTCTCCGCGACGTCGAACGTCTCGCCTGCCTCGATCTTCGCGTCGATCAGCGTGCGGAGCTCCTTCTGGTACTCGTCGACGAACTCCTCGGGATCGAAGTCCGCCGAGTAGCTGTCCACGAGCGACGCCGAGAGCTCCAACTCCTTCTTCGAGATCCGCACATCCTCGTCCAGCGCGGGGAACGCCGCTTCGCGCACCTCGTCGGCCCAGAGCAGCGTCTGCAGCACGAGCACCTTCCCCCGCACGCGCAGCGCGGCGAGCCTCGTCTTCTGCCGCAGGGTGAACCGCACGATCGCCGTGCGGTCGGTCTGCTCGAGCGTCTTGCGCAGGAGGACGTACGCCTTCGGTGACTTGGAATCGGGTTCGAGGTAGTACGGCTTGTCGAGCGTGAGCAGATCGACCTGGTCGGAAGGCACGAACTCCACGACGTCGATCTCCCTGCTCTTCTCGGCGGGGAGCGCGGCGAGGTCGTCCTTCGTGAGGACGACGGTCTGGCCCTCCTCGACGTACGCGCGGTCGATGTCGGCGTAGGCGACGGTCTCTCCGCAGACCTCGCAGGTGCGCTGGTAGCGGATGCGACCGCCGTCTTTCTCATGCACCTGATGCAGCGGCACGTCGTGGTCCTCGGTCGCGGAGTACACCTTGACCGGGACGTTCACGAGCCCGAACGTCAGTGCGCCCTTCCAGATCGTCCTCATCACACCAGTAGACACCAGCCACAGCCGTCACGACCAGCCCTTGACTACGCTGGCTCCATGGTGGGAGATGCGCAGATCGTCCAGGTCGACGGCCGCCGCCTGCGCGTGACGAACCTCGACAAGGTCGTCTACCCCGAGACCGGCACCACCAAGGGCGAGGTCATCGCGTACTACACGGCCATCGCACCTCTGCTGCTCCCCCTCCTCGACGGCCGCCCCGTCACCCGCAAGCGATGGGTGGAAGGTGTCGGAACAGCGCAGGCGCCGGCTGACGCGTTCTTCACGAAGCAGCTCGAACCGGGGGCACCGTCGTGGATCCCGCGGCAGGCGATCCAGCACTCGGACGGGCCCAAGGAGTATCCGCTCGTCGAAGACGTCCCCACCCTCGTCTGGCTCGCGCAGGTCGCCGCGATCGAGCTGCATGTGCCGCAGTGGCGGTTCTCCTCCGAAGGCCTTCCCGGAAACCCTGATCGGCTCGTCCTCGACCTCGACCCCGGTGAGGGAGTCGGACTGCCGCAGTGCGCCGAGGTCGCCCGCATCGCCCGTGGAATCCTGTCGGACATGGGTCTCGATCCACTGCCGGTCACCAGTGGCAGCAAGGGCATCCACCTCTATGCCTCACTCCCCGGCGAGCAGACGAGCGACGAGGTCTCCGCCGTCGTGAAAGAACTCGCCCGCATGATCGAGAACGACCACCCCGATCTTGCGACCAGCGTCATGGCGAAGGCGGTCAGGGGTGGCAAGGTCTTCCTCGACTGGAGTCAGAACAACGGCAAGAAGACCACCATCTCCCCCTACTCGCTCCGCGGCCGTGCGCGGCCGTGGGTCGCCGCTCCTCGCACCTGGGACGAGCTCGCCGATCCGCATCTCGCCCAGCTCGACCTCGACGAGGTGCTCGAGCGCGCCGCCGCGGGAGTCGATCCGCTCGCCACGCTCCGCCCGTCCATGACGGCTCCGCTGCCACAACCCGCGATGACGCGGAGCTCCCACCGATATCCCCGGAGCTCAGCCGCACCCGCCGCCCCGCCATCCGTGGCATCCGTGGCATCCGTGGCATCGGTGGCGCCGATGCTCGCCGAGAACGGCACCCCCGGAACCGCGCGCGCGCTGAGCGATCCCTCCTGGGTCGAGGTCAAGTGGGACGGCATCCGCGCGGTGGGCACGTGGGTGGACGGACGGATGCTCCTGCACGCGCGTCGAGGCACCGACATCACCGCCCGCTACCCCGAGCTCACCGCCGACGGCGCCCCCTTCCTCCCGGTGAAGGACGCGGTGGTCGATGGGGAGATCGTGGCGTTCGACGCCAACAGCCGACCGAGCTTCTCGCTCCTCCAGAACCGGATGCACCTCACCCGCCCCCGCGAGATCGAGCGCGAGGTGATCCGCACCCCCATCGTCTACATGCTGTTCGACCTGCTCCGCCTCGATGGGCACGACCTCACGGGCCTGCCGCTCCGGGAGAGACGGACACTTCTCGAGGATGTGATCGCCGGCCTCGACGCTCCCGTGCAGGTCCCTCCCGTGTTCGACGACGTCGACGCGGCACTCATCGCGAGCCGGGAGTTCGGTCTCGAGGGCGTCGTCGTCAAGGACCCGCGATCGCGCTACCGTCCGGGGCAGCGCTCACCCTCGTGGTTGAAGCTCAAGCACACCCGGATGCAGGAAGCCGTGATCGTGGGTATCCGACCGGGCAAAGGCGACAGGGAGAGCACGCTCGGATCGCTGCTTCTCGCCGTTCCGGACACCTCATCGGGACGGCGACGGCTCCGCTACGTCGGCCGTGTGGGCACCGGATTCACCGATCGGATCCTGCGCGACCTCCTCGCACGGCTCACCCCTCTTCGCGTGGACGATGCCCCCCTCGACGGCGTCCCCGCCCCTGATGCCTCCGACGCGCTCTGGGTGCGCCCCGAAGTCGTCGGCGAGGTCGAGTTCGCGAACTGGACGCCCGACGGAGTGCTCCGCCATGCCCGTTGGCGAGGCCTCCGCCCGGACAAGAGTCCTCTGGAGATCACTGTCGAGACCCCCGTCGAGGTCCCGTCGATTCCTGAAACCTGACCCGAGATCACGGCGCCGGATCAGGCGTGGTGCGGTTCGCAGTCGGACTGCTCGGCGGGCTCGATCTGGAAGGTCGAATGCTCGACGTCGAAGTGGTCGGCGAGACACGCCTGCATCTCGGTCAGCAGTTGCGACGAGCGTCCGTCGGCGAAGAGCGCCGGCTCCACGCTGACGTGGGCGGTGAACACGGGCGCTCCGCGAGTCAGCTGCCACACGTGCACATCGTGCACACCGACGACGCCGTCGTATCCGAGCAGGTGCGTACGGATCTCGCTCACCGCCGTGCCCTTCGGGGCCGACTCTGCGAGCACAGAGAACACCTCCCGAAGCAGCGCTATGGCCCGGGGGATGATCATCGCCGCGATGAAGAGGGACGCGATCGCATCCGCGGGCATCCAGCCGGTGAGGAGGATGACGACAGCGGCCACGATCACGGCAGCCGACCCGATCAGATCGCCCATCACCTCCAGGTAGGCCCCTCGCACGTTGATGCTGGTGCGCTGCGCGCGGCTCAGCAGCCACATCGAGACGGCGTTCGCCAGGAGACCGACGACCGCGACGACCAGCATGAGTCCGCCGGCGACCTCGACCTCCCCCGGATTCATCAGACGCCCTACGCCCTCGATCGCGACCCACGTCGCCAGGGCGATGAGGATGATCGCGTTGATCAGCGCACCGAAGACCTCGGCACGCTGATACCCGAAGGTGCGACGGTCATCCGCCGGGCGCGCTGCCACTGTCGCGGCGATCAAGGCGATGACGAGGCCGGATGCATCCGTGAACATGTGCGCGGCGTCTGCGAGCAGCGCGAGCGACCCGGAGAGCAGCGCGCCCACGACCTGCACGACCATCACCGTCGCCGTGAGGGAAAGAGAGATCGCGAGCAGGCGTCTGCTGCTGGCCGAACGGATGCCGCCGGGCGCGGGTGCGTGATCGTGCATGCCACCAGGCTAGACCGGGAAACAGCCTGGGAAGGCGTCTTGCGGCTAGTCGGGAAGGGTAACGATTCTCAGCTTCAGCAGCACTTTTCCGCGGCCGACGCGTCAGAGTGCTGCGAGGAGCGGAACGAGCTCGGCGAAGGCGCGTGCACGATGCGACTGCTCCTGCTTCTCCGCGGAGGAGAAGTCGCCCACCGAGCGCTCCTCCCCTGCAGGCTGGCCATCCGGCACGAAGATCGGGTCGTAGCCGAAGCCGCCCGTTCCCGACGCCGCGTGCGCCAGGCGACCCGGCCACCGCCCCTCCACGACCTGCTCGCGGCCGTCCGGCAGCACGAGGGCGATGGTGGAGGTGAAGTGCGCGGCGCGGTGCGGGTCGGCGATGTCGCGCAGCTGGTCCAGCAGCAGTTCGAGGTTCGCGGTCGCATCCTTCTTCTGCCCGGCCCAGTACGCGGAGAAGACCCCCGGAGAGCCGCCGAGGACGTCGACGCAGATGCCGGAGTCGTCGGCGAGGGCCGCAAGCCCCGTGTGCGCTGCGGCCGCCCGCGCCTTGATCAGCGCATTCTCGGCGAATGTCACGCCGTCTTCGACGGGTTCAGGGCCGTCGTAACCGATGATCTCGAGATCAGGACGTGTCCGCTCCACAATCTGCTGGAACTCCGCGACCTTGTGCGGATTGTGCGTCGCGAGCACGACCTGCATCGTCACTCCCCCGCCAGTGCGGCCAGCTGCGCGTCCTTCAGATCGGCGCATCCGCCCAGCCCCAACTCGAGGAGCGCGTCGAGTTCGCGCTTGTCGAACGGCGCTCCCTCCGCAGTCCCCTGCACCTCCACGAAGAGTCCACGGCCGGTGACCACGACGTTCATGTCGGTCTCCGCGCGCACATCCTCGACATATGCCAGATCGAGCATGGGCTCGCCGTCGATGATGCCCACGGACACCGCGGCGACCGAATCGAGCAGCGGGGTGGAGTTCTTGCCGATGAACTTCTTCTCCCGGCCCCATTCGATCGCGTCCGCGAGCGCCACGTAGGCACCGGTGATGGCTGCCGTACGGGTGCCGCCATCCGCCTGGAGCACATCGCAGTCGATGACGATGGTGTTCTCGCCGAGGGCCTTCGTGTCGACGACCGCACGGAGCGCGCGGCCGATCAGCCGGGAGATCTCGTGTGTGCGTCCGCCGATGCGACCCTTGACGCTCTCGCGGTCGTTCCTGCTGTTCGTGGCGCGCGGCAGCATGGAGTACTCGGCGGTGACCCATCCCTTGCCCTTGCCGGTCAGCCACCGCGGCACGCCGTTGGTGAAGGACGCGGTGCACAGCACCTTGGTGCCGCCGAAGCTGATCAATGCCGATCCCTCGGCGTGAGCACTCCAGCCGCGCTCGATGGTGATCTCGCGCAGCTGATCGGTGGAGCGGCCGTCGACGCGGACGATTTCGGACATGTGCTTCTCTCAGGTCGGGATGGCTGATCGCGTCGGAGCGAGACGATCGGGATTAGTCGAAGGCGGTGTCGGGGAGGGTGATGACGCCGGTCTGCACGAGCTGCACATCGCGCACCTCGTGCCCCATCAGTCGGTTGGCCAGCGCGGTGAAGTCGTCGGTCGCGGCCCCCGTGGCCTCGTACACGTAGCTTGCGGTCGCATCCGGTGAGGCGAGCAGGTCACCGCGGACGAGCTGGCGATAGACGTCGCCGGCGGTCTCATCGTCGCTGGAGACGAGCGTGACGCCCTCACCCATGACGTAGCTGATGGCACCACGGAGGAAGGGATAGTGCGTGCAGCCCAGCACGAGAGTGTCGACGTCTGCATCGCGGAGGGGGGCGAGGTACTCCTCGGCCACCGCGAGCACCTCGGGCGTGCCGGTGATACCGGCTTCGACGAACTCGACGAAGCGCGGGCATGCGGCGGTGAAGACCTGCAGCCGCTCGTTCACCTCGAGCATGTCCTGGTAGGCGCGCGAGCCGATCGTGCCGACCGTGCCGATCACGCCGACGCGACCGTTGCGGGTCGTCGACACGGCACGGCGCACCGCGGGACCGATCACTTCGACCACGGGGATGTCGTAGCGCTCCCGAGCATCGCGCAGCATGGCCGCGGAGGCGGTGTTGCACGCGATCACCAGCATCTTCACGCCCTGGTCGACGAGCGTGTCGAGCACTTCGAGCGAGTAGCGGCGCACATCGGCTATGGGCTTCGGCCCGTACGGCGAGTGCGCGGTGTCGCCGATGTAGACGAACGACTCTCGGGGCAGCTGGGCGCGGATGGCCCGCGCCACCGTGAGCCCGCCGACACCGGAGTCGAAGATCCCGATCGGCGCGTCGTTCATGACTCCCCAGCCTACCTGCGCGTGGCCCGCCGCGCGCATCGGGGCGCTCACTAAACTGAGCGCATGACCACGTCGACGGCGCTGCTCACCGACCGCTATGAGCTGACGATGCTCGCCGCCTCCCTTCGGGACGGCACTGCTTTCCGCCCCAGCGTGTTCGAGCTGTTCTCCCGACGCCTCTCCGGTGGCCGCCGTTTCGGTGTGGTCGCCGGCACTGGCCGGCTTCTCGGCCTCCTCCGCGACTTCCGCTTCGGCGAGGACGAGCTGCGCTTCCTGCGCGACGAGGCGGTCGTCGACCCGGCGTCGCTGAAGCACCTCGAGGACTACCGGTTCACGGGCTCGATCCGGGGCTATCGCGAAGGCGAGCTGTACTTCCCCGGCTCCCCCATCCTCACCGTGGAGGGAACGTTCGCGGATGCGGTCGTGCTCGAGACGCTCGCGCTGAGCGTGCTCAACCACGACTCCGCCGTCGCCACTGCCGCGTCGCGCATGAGCATCGCCGCCGGCGAGCGTCCACTGGCCGAGATGGGCTCCCGTCGGGCCGCCGAGCGTTCCGCGGTCGCGGCGGCGCGCGCTGCGTACATCGCGGGCTTCGGCGCCACGAGCAATCTCGAGGCGGGACGAAGCTGGGGCATCCCCACCATGGGCACGGCCGCGCACTCCTGGACGCTGCTGCACGACACCGAGGAGGAGGCGTTCCGGTCCCAGGTCGAGAGTCTGGGCTCCGGCACGACCCTGCTCGTCGACACGTATGACATCCGCACCGGCGTCGAGACCGCCATCCGCGTCGCCGGAACGGAACTCGGTGGTGTGCGGATCGACTCGGGCGACCTCCCGATCGTCGCCGCCGATGTCCGGGCGCAGCTGGACGAGCTCGGTGCCACATCGACGCGCATCACGGTGACCAGCGATCTCGACGAGTACGCGATCGCCGCTCTCGCCGCTTCGCCGGTCGATGCGTACGGGGTGGGCACATCGGTCGTGACCGGCTCCGGATACCCGACAGCGAGCATGGTCTACAAGCTCGTGGCGCGCCAGGATGCCGCCGGGTCGTGGGTCGGCGTCGCCAAGGCATCGGCGGACAAGGCGTCACACGGCGGACGCAAGTCGGCGTTCCGCACCCTTGCGGACGGAGTCGCCACGGCGGAGACGGTCGTCGTCTCGGACGGCTTCGAGCAGCTCGACACGGCAGCCGACCACCCCGACGGCCGACCGCTGCAGGTCACCTTCGTCGAGGCCGGCGACATCGATACGTCGTACGAGGGGGTCGCGGGTACCGCGGCCGCTCGCGCTCATCACCTTCGGGTGCGCGAAGAACTGCCGGTGCGGGCTCTCGCGCTGAGCAAATCCGACCCTGCGATCCCCACCGTGTACGTCGAAGCCGACTGAGGTCAGCCGATCATCGACTCGTAGATCTCCTTGCACGTGGGGCAGATCGGGAACTTCTCCGGGTCGCGCCCCGGGGTCCACTTCTTGCCGCACAGCGCGCGCACCGGCTTGCCGGTGATCGCGGATTCGAGGATCTTGTCCTTCTTCACATAATGCGAGAAGCGCTCATGGTCGCCCGGTTCGAGGTTCTCCTCGCGGAGGAGCTCTTCCAGTTCGCGATCAAGCGTTGCCACGCCGCCCTGATCGGGGCTGTCCAGCGGAGTACTCATCCCGAGAGTCTAGCCGCGTCGAAAGCCTCGCGGGTGGTCGTCATGCCGTCTCGACGAACTCCATGAGACGCTCTCCGCTGCGCTCGAAGATGCGGCCGCCGATGACGGCGCCCAGCACCAGCACCCCGAGGCCGACGAGGAGCCCGACCCAGAAGGTGGCCGGTGCATACGCCGACCCCTCGAGGATCGTGGCAGCGAACAGCCAGATGGTGGGCGCGCTCAGCACGATCGCCCCGAGGAACGTCGCGGCCGGTCCGTAGATCCCGCGGGATGTCGGCCGTTGCGGCTGCTGGAACGGGCTGTCTCCGGGCCGTGAGACCGCGTAGGGCGCAACGACGGAGACGATGCTCGAGATGCCGAGTGCACTGAAGAGGAGGCTGGCGGCCACACCGCCCATGGGCAGCAGGAGACTCCAGTTCCCCACCAGGAGGAGGCTCAGCGGCACAGCGATCGCGAGCACCGGAATGGCGACGAGCAGCACCGGCACGAGGCGACCGAGACGATCGGGCAGCCCCCGGACGCCACTCGCCACGTGCGTCCACAGGGCCGTCGAATCGTAGGCGACGTCGTTGTGCGGCAACCATCCGAAGAACAGTGCCATCACCGGAACGGGGACCAGCGCGGCGATCTCCACCGAGACACCGGCGACGATGAGCGGCAGCACCGTGAGCACACCGGCGACCGGGACCACGATGATGTTCATGATGTAGCGACGGTCGCGGAGCCAGTACACGAGGCTTCGCGAGGCGATCGCCCCGAAGGCGTTCGACGGCAGCAGCCCGAACCAGCCGAGCCCGGTGCGCTCCCGCGAGGCGACCGGGCGCTCGGTCGTCGTGAGGAGTCGCCGGACGAGCCATGCCCACGCGATCCCGAGGAGCACGACGGTGAGGACCGCGATGATCCCGGTGACCCACGCCGAAGCAGTCGCCCCTGCCGCGGAGTCGAAGAGGAATGCCGGCGCTGCCGCGAACGGACTGAAGCCGAAGACGCTGGAAAGGGTCGCCAGCGAGGGGGGCACCAGGCCGTCCCAGCGAAGGGATCCGAAGAACACAGCCACGGGGAACGCGATCACGATCAGGGCGAGCGCGAACAGCGCGGTGAGCTCTCGTGATCGACGCTCGGGAAGGAGCAGGGCGTTGAGCGCCATTCCGATCCGCGAGACCAGCATCGTCGTGACGACGCCGACGACCGTCATCAGGATCGCGAGAGGCCATGGCGTCCCGGCATCGATCGCGACGATGCAGACGCTGATGTAGACGGCGAGGAGCGCGAGGCTGGGCACGCTCACGAATGCGGCCAGCGTGAGTACCCACGGCATCTGCCGCTCATCGACGCCGAAGACCGCGAAGCGGCGAGGATCGAGTTGGTCGACTGCCCCGACGAGGAGCGGTCCGACGAGGAAACCGACGAGAAGGGCAGCGCCACCGAGGACGGTGACCGCACGGGCGACCGGCACCGGAGCGGACGACAGGCTGAAGACCGCGATGCACACCACGGACGTGATCGCGACGACAGCGACGAACGAGATGATCGAACGGACCCGACGGTCGCCGCGCAGAGTTCCGATCAGAAGCGCGAGCCTCAGTCGGAGAACGTGTGCAGCCACTCGAGCCCCTCCACCTCTCCGCTGGAGCCGGCGAGCTCGACGAAGCGCGCCTCGAGCGTCTGCCCTGCGCGCACGTCGTCGACGGTCCCCTCGGCCAGCACTTCCCCTCCGACGATGATGGCCACGCGGGAGCAGACGCGCTCCACCAGATCCATGCCGTGACTGGAGAGGATCACCGTGCCACCGTGCGACACATACGCACGGAGGATGTCGAGGATCACCGCCGAGGAGACGGGATCGACCGATTCGAACGGCTCATCGAGCACGAGCACGCGCGGGGAATGGATCATCGCCCCTGCCAGCATGATCTTCTTCGTCATGCCCGCCGAGTAGTCCGAGACGACGCGGCTGAGCGCATCGCCGAGGTCGAACGCCCGAGCGAGATCTGCCGCGCGCTTCTCGATCACATCAGCCGCAAGGCCGCGCAGCAGCCCGTAGTAGTACAGCAGCTGACGACCGGTGAGGCGGTCGAACGTGCGCAACCTGTCCGGCAGCACGCCCATCAGCTTCTTCGCGGCCAGCGGCTGCTTCGCCTGGTCGATGCCACAGATCACGACGCTGCCCTCGTCTGCGCGCAGGAGCCCGGCGACGATCGAGAGAGTCGTGGTCTTTCCCGCCCCGTTGGGGCCGACCACCCCGTAGAAGGATCCAGCCGGCACGGTCAGGTCTATGCCGTCGACGGCGCGGTTGTCTCCGAACTGCTTGACGAGGCCGCGGATGGTGATCGCTTCGCCCCCGGAGAGTCCGTCCACGGGATCCACGACCTCGGAAGCCGCGTCGTCCGAACCCCCTTCAGCCTCGACGACCTCGACCGACGCGGACGTTCCCGACTCGGTCGGCTCCTCGACGATCGGCTCGGCCTCGACCGGTTCGGCGCCGGCGACCTCCGCCGCGAGGGCGGGTGCAATGACGGGCTCGGCAACCGGCTCGGGTTCGGGTTCGGGTTCGGCGATCGCATCATGCTCCGGAGCAGGCTCAGCCACGGGCTCCGGCGCCGAGGTGACTTCGACCGGCAGCACCGATACTGCGGCTGTCTCGGTGGCACGCATCGGGTCCACCGGAGCCGCTTCGGGGCTCGGAGGCTCCGGGACGTTCTTCGCCGCGTCCGCCGCCGCCTTCTCCGCCTCATCGGCGGCCTTCTTCGCTGCAGCATTCTTCGCTGCCGCGGCCTTCGCCGCCGCTGTCTTCGCCGCCGTGGACTTGGCTGCGGCCGCGCGAGCAGTGGACTTCGTCGCTGCAGCCTTGGACGCGGCCGCTTTCGCCGCGACCGTCTTCGCCGCCGAAGCTTTCGCGGCCGTGGACTTCGCAGCCGTCGACTTCGCAGCAGTCGACTTCGCAGCCGTCGCCTTCGCAGCAGTCGCCTTCGCGGCAGCTGTCTTCGCGGCAGCTGTCTTCGCGGCCGTGGTCTTCGCGGCCGTGGTCTTCGCCGCCGTGGTCTTCGCCGCCGTCGCCTTGGCCGTCGTCGTCTTGGCAGCCGTCTTCGTCGTCGACTTCGGTGCCGTGTTCTTCGCTGCGGTGGTGCGACTGGCTGCGCCGCTGCGCGCGGCAGCGGCGGGCGTTCCGTTCTGGTCGGGCAACGCCTTGACCAAAGGCTCCACGACGATGTCGGCAGTCGGTGCGGCTTTCTCCGCCGCAGCCTTCGCGGTCGATGTCTTCGCGGTCGACGTCTTCGCGGCAGTCGTGGTTCCGCTCGTGGTCGGACGCTTCGCGGCCGGCTTCTTCACGGCCGGCTTCTTCACTGCAGGTCGCTTCGCCGTCGTCCCGGCCGCCGATGCCTCGTCGGAACTCGATTTCTTCACCGGCGGGCGCTTCGCCGACGTCTTCTCTTGCGCGGTCTCGGTCAGGTCCACCTGGGCGGTGCGGTCGTCAGGGGAGGCAGTCACCGTCCTACGGTATCAACGGGCGGCTGTGCGCCAAGGCCGCCGCGCAATAAACTGCCCTCGGATGCTGTGACTTCACAGCGATTGCAGGATGGTCGCAAGCCTGTGCATCACGTGTGTAGTCGATCACGAAATGACAACGGGGCCCTCCTGGCCCTGAGGTTCCCAGGCGGAATCGATACCATGAACGCGGCACGACGAAGTGTCTGGTCGGTTAATCGACCGTGAACACAACTTCCTTTAGGAGCACTCGTGACTCTTCAGACCGTCATCCTCGCCGCCGGAATGGGCTCGCGCCTCGGCCGCGCGCTGCCGAAGCCGCTCACCGAACTGAGCGACGGCCGCACGATCATGGGCCAGCAGCACGACAACATCCGGGCCGCATTCGGCTCCGACGCCCGAATCACGACCGTGGTGGGCTACCGCGCCGAGACCATCATCGATGCCTTCCCGCACGTGAACTACGTCCACAACGAGCGCTACGACGAGACCAACACCTCCAAGAGCCTGCTGCGCGCCCTCGGTGCCACCGGTCGCGGCGGTGTGCTGTGGATGAACGGCGATGTCGTCTTCGACCCGATGATCCTCGGCCGGGCTCTCGAATACATCGAGCGCGACCAGTCCTTCGTCACGGTGAACACCTCCAAGGTCAGCGACGAAGAGGTGAAGTACACGGTCACCGCCGAGGGCTTCATCAACGAACTGTCCAAGACCGTCAAGGGCGGACTGGGCGAGGCTGTGGGCATCAACTACATCTCCTCCGCGCAGAAGAAGGCCTTCATGCGCCAGCTGCAGCGGGTGGAGGACCAGGACTACTTCGAGCGCGGCCTCGAACTCGCGATCGCCGAGGACGGCCTGCTGCTCGAGCCGATGGACGTCTCCGACCTGTACGCGGTCGAGGTCGACTTCGCCGAAGACCTGGAGCGCGCGAACCTCTTCGTCTGATCGAACGACACGAAAGCCCGGTCCCCCTCGCGGGACCGGGCTTTCGGCGTTTTCGCGGGCTGTCTCCATAGGATCTCTGCATGGCCCCCAAGGTGCACAAGATCCATTCGCTCCCGGACGACGCTCCGTGGGACAAGGGCGTTCCCCCCGCCGGCTCGGCGGAGCACCCGATGATGGTGCGTGGTCTCGAT
This sequence comes from Microbacterium sp. CCH5-D1, assembly GCF_001557335.1. NCBI lineage: Bacteria > Bacillati > Actinomycetota > Actinomycetes > Micrococcales > Microbacteriaceae > Microbacterium > Microbacterium sp. CCH5-D1. The sequence continues at coordinate 10,059 of NZ_LSJW01000292.1, read as the reverse complement.
CGCGTGCTGGCGATCCAGCGCCCACTCGTCCTCGCGCACATCCGCAGCATCCGGCTGCGCAATCCCCAGGCTTCACCCGCGGAACTCATCCGCATCCTCGAGCGGCGCTACCTCGCGGCCGTGACGACCGGAGGTGCGGCGGTGGGAGCGACCGCCGTCGTGCCGGGCATCGGCACCGGTGTCACCCTCGCCCTCTCCGGGGTCGAGACCGTGGGTTTCGTGGAGTCCACCGCCCTGTTCGCCCAGTCGGTCGCCGAGGTGCACGGGATCGCCGTGGCGAACCCGGATCGCGCCCGCGCCCTGGTGATGACGCTGATGCTCGGCAAGGAGGGCGTCGACCTCGTCGGACAGCTCGCCGGCCAGGTCGCTGGGCGCGGCGGCAGCAGGTCCTCGTACTGGGGTGAGCTCGTCACGAAATCCCTCCCCCGTGCCGCAGTCGGCCCCCTCGTCGACCAGCTCAAGAGCATGTTCGTGAAGCAGTTCGCGGCGAAGGGAGGCGCGTCGGTCATCGGCAAGGCTCTCCCGTTCGGCATCGGCGCCGCGATCGGAGGCGCGGGGAACAACATCCTCGGCCGCCGCGTGCTGACCACTTCGCACAAGGCCTTCGGCTCTGCGCCGATCGACCTGCCGCTCGAGCTGGAGCCTGTCCCCGGGGCCGAGAAGCTCGAGCTGCGGATGCTCCGGGGCGCCCGCTACGCCGGGAACGCGGTGGTGGGTGCCGCCGGCACCGTGGCACGAGGCGCGGAGTGGGTCGGGCACCGTGTCGGCGGACGTGCAGGTCGCCGACGAGAGAGCCCGTCCGAAGAGCTCGAGGCCGGCACCGGCGACCACTCCCTGCCCTCGAACCCCGGCGACGAGCGCGAAGAGCGCGAAGAGCGCTGAGCGCAGGTCGCCAAAGGATCCGCTGAGCCGTTGTGGCGAGCATCCAACAGCGGGGGGCGAGCCGACGATAGGGTGGAATCCGTGACGGACAAGCCCGACCTCTTTACCACCGCCGGCAAGATCGCGGACCTGCGCGCTCGCTACACGGAAGCCGTCGTCGACGCGGAAGCGAAGGCGAAGGAGAAGCAGCACGCGAAGGGCAAGATGACCGCCCGCGAGCGCGTCGAGCTGCTCGTGGATCCGGGAAGCTTCGTCGAGTTCGACGAGTATGTACGCCACCGCACCACGGCCTTCGGCATGGATCGCTCCCGCCCCTACGGCGACTCCGTCGTCACCGGCGTCGGCACCATCAACGGGCGCACCGTCGCGGTGTACTCGCAGGACTTCTCCACCTTCGGCGGCTCGCTCGGCGAGGTCGCCGGCGAGAAGATCGTGAAGATCATGGAGTTCGCCCTCGCCGGAGGGATGCCCTGCATCGGCATCCTCGACTCCGGCGGCGCGCGCATCCAGGAGGGCGTCGTCGCGCTCGGCAAGTACGGTGAGATCTTCCGCCTGAACACCCGCGCTTCCGGTGTCATCCCGCAGATCTCCATCATCATGGGCCCGGCCGCGGGTGGTGCGGTGTACTCCCCCGCTCTGACCGACTTCGTCATCATGGTCGACAAGACCAGCCAGATGTTCGTCACGGGTCCCGATGTGATCAAGACCGTGACCGGTGAAGACGTGGGGATGGAGGAGTTGGGCGGCGCCTACACCCACAACACCCGATCCGGTGTCGCGCACTACCTCGCGGAAGACGAGGACGACGCCATCGATTACGCGCGCACGCTCCTGAGCTTTCTCCCGGACAACAACATGGCGGAACTCCCGTCGTACGAGAGCGCGTTCGAGTTCGAGACGACAGACGCCGATCGCGTGCTCAACACGATCGTCCCCGACTCGACCAACCAGCCCTATGACATCCACACGGTGATCGAGCACGTCGTCGACGAGGGCGATTTCCTCGAGGTGCAGCCGCTGTTCGCGCCCAACATCGTGATCGGCTTCGGTCGTGTCGAAGGTCGCTCGGTCGGCATCATCGCCAACCAGCCGTCGCAGATGGCCGGCACCCTGAACATCGAGGCCGGCGAGAAGGCCAGTCGCTTCGTGCGATTCTGCGATGCCTTCTCGATCCCGATCGTCACGCTGGTCGACGTGCCCGGCTACCTTCCCGGCACGGACCAGGAGTGGACCGGCGTCATCCGCCGCGGTGCGAAGCTGCTCTACGCCTACGCGGAGGCCACCGTGCCCCTCGTCACCGTCATCCTGCGCAAGGCCTACGGGGGTGCGTACATCGTGATGGGCTCGAAGCAGCTCGGCGCGGATGTGAACCTCGCGTGGCCGACCGCCGAGATCGCGGTCATGGGCGGTCAGGGGGCGGTCAACATCCTGTACCGCGGTGAGATCAAGAAGGCGGAGGAGGCCGGCGAGGACGTCGCCGCCGTGCGTACCCGGCTCGCGAACGAGTACACCTACAACGTGGCGTCTCCTTTCCTGGCAGCTGAGCGCGGGGAGCTCGACGGCATCATCGAACCGGCCAACACCCGCGTCTCGATCGCGAAGGCCCTGCGCGCCCTGCGCGGAAAGCGCGCGGAGCTGCCCCCGAAGAAGCACGGGAACATCCCCCTGTGACCGAGCACAACCCGCAGGGCGGCCCCTCCTCGGACGCGCCGCTGCTCGACATCACCCGGGGCGCGGCCACCGAGGAGGAGCTCGCCGCTCTCATCGCGGTGATCAGCGAGGCGTACGCGACCGAGGAGGCCGCAGCCGTGGCCGACGAGCCCGCCGTCTCCGCCTGGGCCAGGACGCAGCGTCCGTTGCGTCGCCCGCTCCGTCGCGACATACCGTGGGGCCGTTTCTCCGGCTGACGCCGCTCGGAACACGGAAAGAAACGCCGTCGGCGTGGTCCGCGAACCCTCCGCTTCACGAACCACGTCGACGATCGTCGCAGGACCCCCAGCGCCCTGCGCGGCCGCGTCCCCGTCGCCGCCTCGTCCGCCCCTCTTCGAGAGCCGGACGGATCCCCCCTCGTGAAGACCTGCGTGCTCCGCGGCGTGCGACGGTGCCGTGCGCACAGCAGAAGGCGGACTCCGCTGATCTGTCCGAAGGACGAAACTCAAATACTATATCGATTCGACTTATGCTCGCAAAGGTGACCCCCGAGCACTCAGCTGTCGAGCACTCAGCTGTCGAGCAGGAGGTCGGAGGCACGCGGGCTCAGGACCGAGTCGAGGACGACGCACGCCGCTCCCACCGCACCGACATCGTCGCCCACCACCGTGCCGTCGACGGGGAGGGTGCGTATCGCCCTGGTGGCGCTGGCCCGATCGAGCAGGTCGGGGATCTCTGCCAGGTACACATCAGCGAGCCGCGACCAGAACGGCCCACCGAAGACGACGCGGTCGACGTCGAGCATGTTCGTGAGCACCGCCGTCAGCACCGTGATGTGGGCGGCGGAGCGCCGAAGCACCTCCCCCGCGGCTTCGTCCCCGGCAGCCGCTCGCTCGCACAGCTGCCCGAATCGCTGGTCGACTGCCGCGGCGTCGCTCGTCTGATGCTCGTCGTCGAATACCCCTGCCCTCTCCGCCTGCTCGATGATCGCCTGCGGGGTGCACACCACCTCGACGCATCCGCGGGCCCCGCACGCGCAGGACGGTCCGTCGGGGTCGACGATGATGTGGCCGATCTCGCCGATGTTGCGTGTGCTCCCCCGGACCGCCTCTCCATCACGTGCGATGGCCGCGCCGATACCGATCCCCAGATAGACGAAGACGAAGGAGTCGTCCGCCGATTCCCGCCTCGTCCAGAGCTCGCCCACCGCAGCCGAGGTCGTGTCCTTCTCCACGACCACGGGCAACCCCGTCGCCTCCGCGAGCACTGCCCGCAACGGCACACGGTGCCAGCCTGCGAGCTTAGGCGGGTCGATCACCGTCCCCAGCTCCGCGTCGAGCGGGCCGGGAGCCGCGACCCCCACCCCGGCGATCCGGGAGCGGTCGACGCCCGAACCGACGATCAACGCATCGATCGTCGACGCCATGGCCTCGACGATGCGGTGGGGATCCTCGGCAGGGGTTCGCACGCTCAGACGACGGACGACCGCGCCGGCCAGATCCAACAGCACGAAAGTCATCAGCGCGGGATCCAGATGGACCCCCACGGCGAAGCGGCTGTCCGCGACGAGCCGCAGGGTGACCCGCGGCTTGCCTGGTCCGTTGATCGTTCGACCCGCTTCCCTGATGAAGCCGTCATCGAGGAGTCTGCGGGTGATGTTCGTGACCGTCTGCGCCGAGAGGCGCGTCGCCGTCGACAGCTCGATCCTGCTGAGCCCTTCGCCGGACTGCCGGATGGCCTCCAGGATCACGGACTGATTGAAGTCGCCCATGCGCGGAAGGTTGGTGCCACGACGCGTTGCCATCGTCCAATGATGGCCTATCGGGGGTGAAATCGTGTCCCCCAAAATACCTACAGACAATGTTCGCGCGAACCATCAGACTGAGGGGGACGCTTCGCGTTCGGCTGGTCTCTCTGTCCCAGGGTCGACAGACGCTGATCGGCCACCAGCGGACGGTTTTCGGGTAACTGTCCGCACGGAGAGGGGCAGGCGGATTCGCCGCCCCTCTCCCACTCTCACCATCCTCGACTCCGGTCATCTCCCCAGGCCGGAGCCGAGGACGCATGCGTTCGTCCGCTGTCCCCGCCTGCCAGCCCTGTGCCCGCCTGTCAGCGCGGAATCTCGTGCCAGAGGTCGACGGCGTCATCGTCGCCGGACGCCCGTGAGCCGGCGCGGCCGACCACCGTGACGGCGACACGGGGATCACGCGCCGAGCGGATGATCAGACGAGCGGTCTGCGCGCGACTGAGCACGACGGCCAGCTCGTCCCTGATCAGTTCTCGCCGTGTCTCGTCGATCCCGTCGAAACCGCCCTCATCGAAGACCGTGACCACCACCCCCCGGCGTCGTGCCGCCTCGATCGCGTTGCGCACGGCGTCGTTGAGGAGATCGGCTCCGCGCAACTCGTCGCGCAGCCTGCCCTCGGCGAGGCGGGCGTCCATCCGCTCCTGCTCGTCCAGCACACCCCGCGCGGCCACCACTCTGCTGAGGACGGGACCGGCGACGGCCAGCGCGAACTGCGTGCGCAGGCGCCGCTCCCGCTGACGCACCCGCTGCGTCGCATGCCACGCGGACACGGCCTGCTGGATCTCGGCGAGGCGCTCCGTGTCACGCACGGCGCGGTCCCAGAACATCACCAGGAGCCCAGCGACCACCACCCACATGATGGAGCCGACGAGTCCGAGGTTGAGGGCGACGACGAATCCCAGATAGGCCGACGCGGTGACGACGAGCACCCCGAGAACGAGAACACCGATCAGAGCGCGCCTCCGGACGACGCAGACGACGCCGAGCAGTCCGAGCGCCCCGATGTACCACGTGGCGAAGGGAGCCGTCCGATCCGCCGGGTCGAGCGACGAGGTGACGAGGATGGGGATGAGCGCACTCGCCACCAGCGCCAGGATCGCCGACCACATCGGCATCCTGACGACGGTGCCGTGTCCGAGGATCGAGACGTTCACGACCACGAGGTACAACACGATCGCGAGCACCATCACCAGCGGTGCGGTCGGCTGCTCGATCCACCAGATCCCCCTGGCGACGAAGTACAGGGCGAAGCCGACGGCGAGGGAGGTGGCGACACTCCGCACGGTGCGGTTCACGAGCGCTCCCACCCCAGGACGACAGTGGTCCCGTGCCCGTCGGAGAGGATGTCGGCGGTGCCGGCCACCCCCGCCATGCGCGCGAAGATCGACGCACGGATCCCGAGTCGGTCGACGCCGATCGACTCGACGTCGAATCCGGGTCCAGTGTCGGAGATGGTCACGCCGATGCCCTCGTCCCCGTGCCCTTCGACGATGATGTGGAGTCCGCGCCCGCCGGCATGCGAGACCGCGTTGCCGATTGCCTGTCTTGCCGCGAGCACCAGCGCGCGGGCAGCACGTCCGGGGATGAGTCCGATGCCTCCGCGCTCCTCCACGATCGCATCGGCGCCGAGCTCGGACAGCGCCCGACGCAGCTCGACAACGATCTGCACCGTTCCGACCGGTTCGTCGCTCCCCTCCTGTGCGACGGCGGCCTCGGTGTTCGCGAGGCGCGTGAGAGCCTCTCGCGCCATCGCCACGGCCAGCTCCCTGGCGCGTTCGCCCTCGGCACGCTCCGCGGCGATCAGAGCGGCCAGCACACTGTCGTGCATCAGGGCGGACATCGCCGCCCTCTCCTCCTCGGCCGCCGCCGCTGCCGCAGCAGTGGAGTACGACGCGACCGCCTGCCCCCTGGCCTCGTCCACCCCGGCGGCGACCGAGCGGAACATCCAGCCGAGTGAGACGATCACCACGCCGAGGATGAGGGTGAACGAGACGTCGAAGGCGGTCGTCACCCAGAAATCGCGCGAGAACTCGCCCTGGACGAGACGGACATAGCCGTACACGAACGGCACTCCCGCCGCCCAGACGAACTGCAGCGCCAGGGGGAAGGCGAGCATGGCCGCGACGACACCGACGTTGACGAGGAAGAAGATCCACGGCTGCTCTCCGGCCCCCTTGTCGGAGGGGTCGACGATCGTCGGCCACGCGGCGAGCACCAGCACATACACCACGGCGAAGATGCCGGAGAAGGTGCGCACCCCGCGTCCGATCAGGCACGCCACCAGCATCGCGAGCAGGGGTACGAACACCACACACAACGCGACCACATGCGCGGGGTCCGCGTCCGACAGGGATGCCATCGCGGAGACCAGCGCCTGGGCGCCGAGCACAGCCGAGCCGATCGCGACCACGATGGCGAGGATCCGCTCCATGCGCTTGCCGGTGAAGCGCTCGTATGCTGTCTCCGTGCTGCCCGGAGACGGAATCTTGCTCCAGGCGTCGCGGATGCTCAGCGGCTCAGCGGCCACCGAGTGCCTCGTCGGCTGTGACGATCCCGTCTTCCATCGCTCGCCGGAGCAGGTCGACCTTCGTGGGCGCCGGGCGCCCGACCTCGACGTACTTCACGCGGATGCGGGTGATGTTCTCCTTGGCGGTCGAGTACGCGACGCCCAGCTTCTCGGCCACGGCCTTCAACGGCAGACCCGTCGCGTACAGGCGGAGGACCTCCCGTTCGCGGGTGGCGAGCTGCGCGTCGGCGAACGCGCGGTCTCCGTCGACAGCGCTCGCCCACTCCACGTTGTTGAGGGCCTCGCCCTGTGCGACCGTGCGGATCGCGTCCAGCACGTCGTCGAGTGCTGACGACTTGCTCACCACTCCCGCCGCACCGGCGGAGAGGGCTTCCCGCACGGCTGCAGGACGATCCGCCACACTGTGGATCACCACGCTGGCGCCGTCGTTCACGAGGGCGGTCACGTTCTCAGTAACGGTCGTGCCGTCTCCCAGCGTGAGGTCGAGCACGACCACATCGGCCGGCGCGGCCCCCGTCGCCTTCCGCCAGTCGATGTACGACACCACGGTGCTCCCGGAGAAGACCACGGTCTGCGAATCCCGCTCGCACGCGGCCTCGAGACCGAGGCGAACGGACTCGTGATCGTCGATGAGTGCGACCGTGCTCATCCCCTCAGCCTACTGAGTCCCCTCGGAAGGCCGTGGATCGCTCATCGTGTGAGCAGTGCCACGACCTCGAAGTGGTGGGAGTGCGGGAACAGATCGAAGCCGCGAAGACGGTCGACATTCCACCCGAGCGTGCGGAACGTGCCGAGATCGCGTGCGAGCGCCACCGGGTCGCAGGCGACGTAGGCGATGGCGTCGGGGGCGAGCCCGTGGATCGCCTCGACCACCTGACGCCCCGCTCCGGCCCGCGGCGGATCGAGCACGACGGCCCCGGCCCGACCGCCGCCCTTGCGCGTGGCGAGGAACCGATCGACTCGGGCTGTCACCGCGTCGATCTCGAGAGGGGCGAGGTTCGCCGCAGCATGCTGAGTGGCACGTGCATTCGACTCGACCGTCACGATGTCCGTGCCCCCGAGGTCGGCCAGGGTCGCCGCGAACAGCCCGACCCCGCCGTACAGGTCGAAATGGGTCTTCTCCTCGTCGACGTGACCGTCGAGGATGCCGTAGACCGCGGCATCGAGCACCGAGGCGGCGCGCGGATGCACCTGCCAGAAGCCCGTGGAGTCGACGTCGAAGCGGCGGTCGTTGACCATCTCCTGGATCACCTCGGGCGCCGGGCGCTTGCGGAAGCCCCTCTGCACGCGCGGGGCGCGCTCGGTCTCCTCACGACGGATCACGCGCACGGTGCCGTCGGCGGGCTCCACGAGCTCGATGCGACCAGGAGCCTCCCCGTGCAGCGCGAGCGCTGCCGCGGCGATCGCCGGCCGCGCCAGCGGGTACGACGTCACCGGCACGACACGGTGACTGCGTGAGGCATACGGCCCCACCACTCCCGCGTCGTCGACGTGCAGCGTCACCCTCGTGCGCCATCCTCGACCGTCTCCGGACTCCACGGCCTCGATCTCGGGCGCGACGAGGCCCTTCCCCGCGAAGCGGTCGAGGGCCTCGGTCAGCACGCGCCTCTTGAGCTCACGCTGGTGATCGAGATCGATGTGCCCGAGATCAGCTCCTCCTGGACGATCAGCGGGATCGCGCGACACGTCGGCCTCCGCCCAGATGTGGGGACGGCGGTGCTCCGACGCTTCCAACACCTCGATCGTCTCGGCCCGCCAGAAACTGCGGGTGTCGGCATCGGCCCCCTCCTGCGGAGCGATCAGTCGGGCACGGACGCGCTCACCGGGGATCGCGTCGGACACGAACACCACTCGTCCCTCGTGCCGCGCGATGAACGTGCCCCCGTGAGCGATGCCGGTGATGTCGAGTTCGAGCACGTCGGCTGGGGAGGAAGTCATCCTTCGAGGATACGGTGGTGGACATGCGCGTCTGCCTCGCCTCGACCTCTCCCGCCCGACTCATGCTGCTGCGTCAGGCGGGCATCGAGCCGCTCACCGTGTCACCGGACGTCGACGAGGACGCCGTCGCCGCCGCTGCGGAGGCGGAAAGGGGCGAGCCCCTGGCGCCCGAGGAGTTGGTGCTGCTGCTCGCCCGCGCGAAGGCCTCCGCCGTGGCACACAGCCTCATCGAGCACGGCGGGTTCGACGGCCTGGTCATCGGCGGTGACTCGATGTTCGCGCTGGACGGGCGCGTCTACGGCAAGCCGTACACTCCGGAGGAAGCGACCAGGCGCTGGCGAGAGATGCGCGGAGCCACGGGCATCCTGCACTCCGGCCACTCCGTCTTCCGGGTCGCCCCCGGTGCCGAGCCCACGGAAGCCACCGCCGTCGCCGAAGCCGCTGTGACGTTCGCCTCCGACGTGACCGACGCCGAGATCGCCGCGTACGTCGCCTCAGGCGAACCGCTGCTCGTGGCGGGGGCCTTCACCGTGGACAGCCTGGGGGGAGCCTTCATCACCCGCGTGGAGGGCGACCCGTCCACGGTCGTCGGCATGTCCCTGTCCACCGTCCGCCGTCTCGCCGCGGAGCTCGGCGTTCGCTGGACCGACCTCTGGTCGTAGACTCCCATCCACGTTTTCCCGACTTTCTTGTGGGGAGTCGTCAAAGGGATCGCGGTCGTTCTCGCTAGGCTGGCAAGCATGCCTGCTATCGCCAAGGTGCTCATCGCCAACCGCGGCGAGATCGCCGTCCGCATCATCCGCGCCGCCCGTGACTCCGGGATCGCCTCCGTCGCCGTCTACGCCGACCAGGATCGTGATGCCCTGCACACCCGCCTCGCAGACGAGGCCTACGCGCTCGGCGGCTCGACGAGCGCCGAGACCTACCTCCAGATCGAGAAGATCCTCTCGATCGCCCGCCGTGCCGGCGCCGACGCCGTGCACCCCGGCTACGGCTTCCTCGCCGAGAACGCCGAGTTCGCCCGCGCCATCATCGACGCGGGGATGACCTGGATCGGCCCCTCCCCCGAAGCCATCGAGGCCCTCGGTGACAAGGTGACCGCGCGTCACGTGGCCGAGAAGGTCGGCGCACCCCTCGCCCCCGGAACGCCGGGACCGGTCGAGGGCGCAGACGAGGTCATCGCCTTCGCGAAGGAGTTCGGCCTCCCGATCGCCATCAAGGCCGCCTACGGCGGCGGCGGACGCGGCCTCAAGGT
>NZ_LSJW01000291.1:0-3756 GCF_001557335.1 Microbacterium sp. CCH5-D1 | reverse complement strand
ACCATCCCCAACTTCGAAACCGAAGAAATCCTGCCAACTACTTGACGCGAGACAGCCAGGGCAAAGCTCCCCCAAGGAAGACGCCTCCGAGTCCCCACCACATCGCGCTACTGGACAACGAACTGGCCCATCATGCCGGCGTCTTCATGCCATAACAGGTGGCAATGGTACATGTAGGGAATCTCGGGGTCGGGATTCTGCCCGAAGCGCATGATGAGCCGGAGCAGAACGCCAGGCGGCGCATAGATCGTGTCTTTCCATCCTGTGAGCTCCGATGGCGGTGCGTCACCGTCGATATCGAGCACCAAGAATTGCACGTCGTGAATATGGAAGTTATGCGGTTTCGTGTGGATATTTTGCACTTCCCACACTTCGATAGTCTCCGCCGCAACTTCTGCATCGATGCGTTCCATGTCCATGCGTTGACCATTGATCCGGTTGTCACCGAGCTCAAAGGTGCGCGTCTGCGCCGCATCAGCCGGGGTCATCGTGCCGAGGGACCCGAATATTGCAGGCAATAGTTGCGCCTGGCGTAATTCGTTTCCGGCTGAAAGAAGAAGAACGTCGAGTTCGTCAGCCGCACCGGTGCGGTCAGCAAGCCGCTGAGTGATTCCAAGATCTTGGGGGAAGGAGCGCAGCACGACTTCTTCTCCGGGTTGCATTCGGACCAAGATTTCGGCACGTTCGCCCGGGGTCAGCATGATGCGTTCGAGATCAATCGGAGCTTCGAGCAGGCCACCGTCGCTCGCGATCATCGAGAAGAGACGCCCATCGGAGAAGCCGAAGTAGTAGCTTCGAGCTGCCGAGGCGTTGAGCAGGCGGAGGCGGGTCAGTTCAGCAGTGACCTCGAACCAGGGTGCGAAGGTGCCGTTCACCAGCAGTGTGTCGCCGAGCATGCCGTTGTCGCGTCGCTCAGTTTCGACGAGTGCACCATGCTCGTCGAACGTCCTATCCTGCACGATGAGGGGGAGGTCGTCGACACCATATTCTCGAGGAAGCGGAAGCTGCGACTCGTTGTCATCGTCGAGGAGGAAGAACCCGCCGATGCCCCGGTGTACATGGCGCTCGGTCTGCCCATGCGGGTGCGGATGGTACCACAGCGTGGCGGCTGGTTGGTCGATGGTCCAGGAAGGCGACCACACCGCACCGGGTTCGATCATCTGGTGCGGACCACCGTCTGCTGACGCTGGCACCCGCATGCCGTGCCAGTGCAGAGTGGTTGCCTCGTCCAGCTGGTTGCTTACATGCATGCGAACCTGTTCGCCGCGTTTCGCGCGCAGCGTGGGGCCGAGCAGCGGTCCGTTCACGCCCCAGGTATCGGTGTCGCCCTGCGACACGATCGAGGAACGCCCAGATTGCACAGTGAGGTCAAAGACTCGCTGATTGTCTCGCACTGTTGATGCAGCGAGCGGAGGAATGTTCAGCTGATTGACAAAGTCGATCTTCCCGAATGTGCTGATTGCGCCGCGAGAGGAGGACGGGATACAGCCCGTGGTCGTGACGACGGTAAACGCCCCGAGAGCGAGGGCGGAGCCTCGTAAAAAGGTGCGACGATCAACCTCGACGCGGCGGCCCCAACCGGATATAGATGACGGCCCTCGCGTCATGCTTGCTCGCGAGGTGTCGTCTCAACCTCTTTACCATGAGAGTCACGGAAACCCATGCTGGCGACCATAGCGGCACCGAGAAGCGTGATGATGCCAAGCGGCAAATGGATAGCGAGCTTTCCTGCATCACCGAGGAGGAATTGCGCCACTTCGAGGCCGAGAAGCACGGCAGACAGGGCGAGAGCGCGGGAGGGGCCACCGCCGGGCTTCCACCACAGCAGGGCAGCGATGATCTGCACTGCGGCGATAGTCATGATGGTCATACCGTTGAAGTAGTGCATGTCGAGAGCACTGTCATCGCCTTCAAGGCTCATACCAGCGAGAATCGGCTGCGCAAACACGAGGACCGCGTGGACGAGCGCGATCCACGCAAAAGTGAGGCGCAGTCCCTTACGGCTTTTCACGGGCGTACTTGTTACTTCGGTGGTCATGGAAGCTCCTGTCTGAAAGGTGTCTGATTTCATGAGTGGAACGGTGTCATGGTGACGGCAGCGGATTGTGTCCGTGGATCAGCTCGGCAACAGTCTCATGCCGTTTGATTAGGGTGACGAGCTGATGTTCAAGGTCGTCCAAGTCCGACGGTGACGGTGTTTGCATGCTCAACATGCCGACAGATGCGCCGTCTGCGGCGAGCATGACCAGCCGCACAACGTCCGCCGAAATCCCATCTGAGCTCAACGTGTCAGTCCAGTGAGTGAGTTCTTCACGTGCGAATTCTGATATCGAAGGGATCATGGAGAGGAAACTCAGCAGGGTGCTGTGTTCAAGCAGCAGGTCGGGGGCACGCAGTTCGTGGAACGTCGCCCGGACATATGCTCGGGCGAGGCGTCCGGGTCCGGCCGGTTCTTCAGCGGCTCTGCGGGTGACCTCTGCCTCGAACTCTTCGTAGACATCTTTGATCAGTGCGAAGAGCAGTTCGTCCTTCGTCGGAAAATGGTGCAGCAAACCGCCCTTCGATACCCCGGAGGCTCGGGCAATCGCGTCGAGGCTCACGCCTATGCCGCGCTTTTTGACTTCTTGGCGCGCGGCACTAAGCAGCGCTGATCGTGTGCGTTCCAAGTCCCGCTGTCTTGGGCGTGTGCTCTTGGGCATCTGTTGTTCCTTACTGGACTCAAGTTACCGTCTAGCCGGTATGTTAGCATGTTTGTGCGCTTGGAATCTTCGACGAGATTTAAATGTCAGTTGCGCCGTCAATGGTTGGCAGCAACTTAATGCAGCGCGGGAGATCAGAAATTTTGGAGGAATGACTGCCGTGAGTGGATCAAGAAATAACGAGGCGCTACCGGGCGCAGCGGACTCGGTGGGTGATCGGGTTGATGGCACTGACGGCGCATTGGCGGCACGTGCAACCGGCACCGGCATCCGCTCCACGCTGACCCGCTACTACTCGCTGACCAAACCCGGAGTGCTCTACGGCAACGCCCTAACGGCTGCTGCGGGTTTTCTGCTCGCCAGTCGCGGACAATTCGACCTGGACTGACCCCGTCTTGTAGGTCCAGTCGTTGTGTGAGTCGTCCTGTCGCCCGAGGGTTCGGGCAGGGAGACTGGTCAGATCATGACGAACAGCAGGAAGCGTCACACCCCGGAGCAGGTCGTCCGAAAGCTCGGGCAGGCCGACAGGATGCTCGCCGACGGCGCGGACGTCGCCGCGGTGTGTCGGGAGCTCGGCGTGTCCGAGCAGACGTACTACCGGTGGCGGAACCAGTACGGCGGCCTGAAGGCCGACGACGCGAAGCGTCTCAAGGAGCTCGAGAAGCAGAACGCCACTCTGAAGCGGCTGCTGGCCGAAGCGGAGCTGGAGAAGGCCGCGCTGAAGGAGTTGGCTGAGGGAAACTTCTAGGCCCGGGCAGGCGCCGCGCCGCCGTCGCTCACCTGATCAGGACACTGCAGGTGAGCGAGCGGATGGCGTGCCGTCTGGCCGGGCTGAGCAGGTCCGCGTACCGTCGCCCGCTCAAGGGCGACACGACCGCCGACCCGGACAGGGCGTTGCGGGACTGGCTGCGCGCGTACGCGAAGAAGCATCCGCGGTGGGGATACCGCAGGGCCTACCACGACGCTCGCGGCGAGGGGTGGGTCGTGAACCACAAGAAGATCCAGCGGCTCTGGCGCGAGGAAGGCCTCCGTGTCCCCCAGCGGCGGCGGCGCAAAC
>NZ_LSJW01000290.1:0-255 GCF_001557335.1 Microbacterium sp. CCH5-D1 | reverse complement strand
ATCGCGCTGCTGGCGTCCAAGCTCTCCCTCGGCACCCAGATCAACACCGGCCCGAGCAAGCTGCGGCGCACCGAGCGCGGCCAGGTCTACATCACCCGCGACTACGCGCTGACCCTCGGGATTCCCTTCGACAAGCTGCCTACCCCGATGGCGTTCCAGTACCGCGAGAAGCTGCAGGCGGCCACCGCCGGCACCCCGTTCATCGCCGAGGCGCGCACCGCCGGATTCCAGGTCTCCGGCAAGGACTCCCTGGAC
>NZ_LSJW01000289.1:0-26546 GCF_001557335.1 Microbacterium sp. CCH5-D1 | reverse complement strand
GTCCTGCACGTCGTACCCGCCGTCGGCGAGGGGGCTCAGGTACCACGGGGTGAACCAGAGCGCGTCCACCCCGAGGCTCTTCAAGTACGGGAGCCTCGAGCGGACACCCGCGAGATCGCCGATGCCGTCGCCGTTTCCGTCCGCGAAGCTGCGCACGTACACCTGGTAGATCACGGCCGTCCGCCACCAGCCGTCGCCAGCAGGCATGGTCAGGGTGCCGGCGGGTGCCGTCGTGCGCAGAACGTCAGTGTCCACGGAACTCCTCGTCGTCGGTGGCGATGAGTCGAATGTAGCTTTCTCAATCACTTAACGCAAGAACTAAACGAGTTGCCGCAAATTTGCGATGATTTGCGGGCACGACAATCAGCGCCCCTTCGGGTGCCCGTGGTCAGAGGGGCAGGGGCCCCGTCGAGGCGCGCAGCACCAGTTCGGGCTCGAACAGGAGCTCGTCGCTCGGCTGAGCCGTGCCGGCGATCTGCGCGAGCAGGAGGGCGATCACAGCTCGCCCCATCGACTCGATCGGCTGCCGAACCGTGGTCAGCGGCGGCTCGGTGCAGCTCATCAGCGCGGAGTCGTCGAATCCGACGATGCTCACGTCACCCGGCACCGACAGCCCGGCACGCCGCGCCGCGCGCACCGCCCCGAGCGCCATCGGGTCGCTCGCGCACACGATCGCCGTCGCACCGGCGGCGAACAGTCGTGAAGCCCCCGCCTGGCCGGACTCGAGCGAGTACATGCCGCGCACGACGAGTTCGTCCGCCAGCGGTGCGCCGAGCGATTCGAGCAGACGTCGCGCCGATTCGAGCTTGCGGCGGGACGGGATGTGATCCTCCGGCCCCAGCAGCAGGCCGATCTTCCGATGCCCGAGCTGATGCACGTGCAGCACCGCCTGTTCCGCGGCGGCGGCGTCGTCGGTCGACACCGTGGCGAACGGCAGCTCCGGCACGCGGGCGTTGACGAGCACGGTCGGGAGGTTCACTTGACGCAGGCGCTCGTAGTGCTGATGCGCGGCGTCGGCCTGCGTGTAGTTCCCCCCGAGGAAGATGACGCCGGACACCTGCTGCGCGAGGAGCAGGTCGACGTAGTCCGACTCCGTCACACCTCCGGCATTCTGCGTGCAGAGCAGCGGCGTGTACCCGTTCTGGGTGAGCGCACCGCCGACGATCTCGGCGAATGCGGGGAAGATCGGATTCTGCAGCTCGGGCAGCACCAGGCCCACGAGGCGGGCGCGTTCTCCGCGCAGCTTCGTCGGCCGCTCGTAGCCGAGGACGTCGAGGGCGGTGAGGACCGCCTGGCGCGTGGCGTCCGAGACCCCCGGCTTCTCGTTGAGCACGCGACTGACCGTCGCCTCACTCACTCCGACCTTGCGGGCCACCTCGGCGAGTCGCTTCGACATGCAGCCAGTGTACGCAAGTCCTTGCAAGAAGGCGCAAGCGGTTTGCGCTCCCTCGCGGAGTCGTCAGCGGACGTTGCCGTTGGAGCAGGTCTGCTGCGCGGCGGAGTTGCCCTTGATCGAATCGGGAAGCGCCACGACGTTGTCGGGGGTCGCTGCGGGGTCCGGAGTCGCCGCTGTGTCCGTGGGCTGTTCGCCGGCTGTGGTCGGCTCCTGCACGATCACACCGTCGTTGCGGTTGTTCTCGTGCGTGATCTGCAGCTGCGCGTTCTCGGCGAGCGCATCCCAGAGAGCAGCGGCTGCGGTGTAGTTGGGGACGACCTTGTTGGGGTTCGCCGAGTCCGCGCCGTTGGGGTACTGCACGAAGACGATGTCCTCGAACGGCACGGACTTGACCGCGAGCGCGATCTGCACGAGCGTCATCGGATTCGTGAGCGACTCACTCGGCTCGAGGTTCTGGATCGCGGTGTTCGCGAGCTTGAGCATCACCGGGACGTTGCCGAGCACCTCGCCGCTGATCATCTTGCGGGCCAGGCTCGACATGTACTGCTGCTGGTTGCCGATGCGGCCGAGGTCGCTGCCGTCGCCGACCCCGTGACGGGTGCGCAGGAACTGGAGCGCCTGCAGCCCCTCCACCGTGTGCGTGCCCGCGGCCATGTCGAGTCCGGTGTAGCGGTCCTTGATCGGGTTGGCGAGGCAGACGTCCACGCCTCCGATGGCGTTCGTGATCTCGATCACGCCGCCGAAGGTGACGCCAGCCGCGAACTGGATCTCCTGATCGGTCAGCTCGGAGATGGTCTTCACGACGCAGTTCAGGCCGCCGTCCGTGTACGCCGTGTTCAGCGGCTGCTTGCTCATCGCAGAGGTGGCGTTGCCGTTCTTGTCCGTGCAGGACGGGATCGGGACCATCAGGTCTCGGGGGAAGCTGACCACCGTGATGCGGCGCGGCTCCTGCGAGACGTGGACGAGCAGGTTCACGTCGTTGAGCGTTCCCTCGGCGTCCGCTCCGGTGCACCGTTCGCCGAACAGGTCCTTGTACTTCTCCTCGCAGGTGTCCACCCCGGTGAGCACCATGTTGAAGCCGCCCTCGTACTCGCCGATGTCCGGCGGGATGGGGTCCTGGCCCTCGATCTCGACAGCATTCGCCGAGACCGTGCTCGTGAGGTCGTAGAAGACGTAGGCGCCGACGCCGAGGCCGCTCACCAGGACCACGGCGAGGCCGATGGCGATGAACTTCAGGAGTTGGCCGACGGTACCGGGAGTACCCAGCTGACCATGGCGCGCGATCGTGTGCCGGCGTCGGGGGTTCTGGCTCACTCGGGACCTTTCGGATTCAGCGCCGGTGCGGGGGACACCGTGCTCACAATGCGGAGGGTGTGGGATTCGAACCCACGAGACATCTCTGCCCACTGGTTTTCAAGACCAGCTCCATCGGCCGCTCGGACAACCCTCCCGGCAGGCACTTCTGCCGACCAGGCGTGAGTCTAGCCGAGTTCTATTCTCCGGCGCTGACCTGGGCGGGGGCTGGAAGCGTGTCGAGCGCTCGCGCCAGGCCACCGTCGACGACATCTGCGGTGACCTCGCCGGCTGCCTCCTTCACCACGTCCGGAGCCTGGCCCATCGCCACCGCCCGACCACCGAGCGAGCGCGCCCAGCCGAACATCCCGATGTCGTTGCGCCCGTCCCCGGCGACGAGGATGCGCCCCCCGCCGAGCCCGAGCTCGGTACGCACCTGCTCCAGCGCCGTGCCCTTGTCCACGCCCTGCGGTGCGATGTCCAGCCACGCCGTCCAGCCGATCGCGTACGACACCTCGTTCAGACCGGCGTCAGCGACCAGACGGTGGAAGTCCTCTTCGTCGTGACCGGGAGAGACGACGACGATGCGCGAGACGGGAAGGGCTCCGAGCTCGTCGAAGTCGACCTGTCGACCGCCGTCGAGCGTCCAGTCGTCGAGCTGCTCCGTGAACAGCCGCTGCCCCGAAGCCAGTTCCACCATGTACCTGGCGTCGGGCAGCCGCTCTCGCAGCAGACCGAGAACCGGGGTGGGGTCGAACGTCTCCACGTTCCAACGCTCCCAGTCATCGCCCGATCGCCGCATCGTCACGGCCCCGTTGGAGCAGACGACGAAGTCAGCGGTCAGTCCGAGTTCTTCGACGTACCGCCGCGTCGCCATCCAGCTTCGTCCGGTCGCGATCGTGACGACATGTCCGCCGTCGCGCAGGCGGGCGATCGCCTCCGGAACACCGGGGCTCATCGTCTCGTCCTGCAGCAGGATGGTCCCGTCGACGTCGAGGCCGACCAGCCAGGCGTCCGTCATCGTGCGGCCCGCCCCTCAGCGAGCGGCTCGATCACCTCGAGGCCGCCGAGATACGGGCGCAGCACCTCGGGGACGCGCACGGATCCATCCGCCTGCTGATGGGTCTCGAGCAGCGCCACGATCCAGCGCGTCGTGGCGAGCGTGCCGTTCAGCGTGGCGACGTGCTGCGTCTTCGCCGCGCCCTGCGCCGCACCATCCGCGGTCTCCACCACCGGCCGGTACCGCACATCGAGACGTCGGGCCTGGAACGTCGTGCAGTTCGAGGTCGACGTCAGCTCGCGGAAGGCACCCTGCGTGGGGACCCAGGCCTCGATGTCGTACTTGCGGGCGGCGCTCGAACCGAGATCTCCCGCTGCGACGTCGATCACGCGGTAGGCGAGGCCGAGGGAGGTCAGCATCTCCTCCTGCAGCGCGACGAGGCGCAGGTGCTCGGCCTCCGCGTCCTCGGCCGTCGTGTAGACGAACATCTCGAGCTTGTTGAACTGGTGCACACGGATGATGCCTCGGGTGTCCTTGCCGTGCGAGCCCGCCTCACGCCGGTAGCACGTCGACCAGCCGGCGTACCGGAGGGCACCGTCCGTCAAGTCGACGATCTCGTCCTTGTGGTACCCGGCGAGCGCGACCTCGCTGGTGCCGACGAGGTACAGATCGTCGTCCTTGTCGAGGTGATAGACCTCGTCGGCGTGCTCGCCGAGGAAGCCCGTCCCCTGCATGATCTCGGGGCGCACGAGCGTCGGGGTGATCAGGGGCACGAAGCCGTTCTGCAGCGCCTTGTCGAGCGCGAGGTTCATCAGCGCGATCTCGAGACGTGCTCCGATGCCGCGCAGGAAGTAGAAGCGGGCGCCGGAGACCTTGGCACCGCGTTCCATGTCGATCGCGCCGAGGAGCTCGCCCAGCTCGAGGTGGTCCTTCGGCTCGAAGTCGAAAGCGGGCACGTCTCCCACACGCCGCAGCTCGACGAAGTCGGCTTCGCCACCGGCCGGCACACCGTCGATGACGACGTTCTCGATCCGGGCGAGGGCTGCGGCCGCTGCCTCAGCCGCCTCGTTCGCGGCGTGCTGGGCCTGCTTCACTCGCTCGGCGAGGTCCTTGGCCTGCGCGACCAGGGCGGCCTTCTCCTCCTTCGGGGCTTTCGCGACCAGCTTCCCGAAGGCGTTCTGCTCTGCTCGCAGCTCCTCGAATGCGGAGAGCGCCGACCGGCGCGATCGATCGGCCTCGAGTGCGACGTCGACGGTGCTCTGGTCGTTTCCACGAGCAGTCTGCGAGCGGCGGACGATCTCCGGATTGTCGCGGAGGAGTGCGAGGTCGATCATCCACCAAGTCTACGGTGATCGTCACACCCTCTCGGATGTCACACTCTCGGCGCAGCATCGTCTTCCTCTGCAACGGCCGGCATTCCGCCGACCCTCGGAAAGGAACACCCATGAGCACTCGCGTCACCGCCCTCGATCAGCTGAACCTGGCGTTCGCCGACCGCTTCAACGCCCGTGACCTCGACGGATTGATGGCATTGAACACCCCGGAGGTGGTCTTCGTCCCCGCGCCGGGGACACCGGTCACCGGCACGGAAGCCGTGAGGGGCGCGCTCGAGCAGTTCCTCGGCCTGAACCTGCCGATCTCGATGACGGTCCGTCACGTCTTCGAGAGCGCGGGCACCGGCCTCGCGGTCGCCGACTGGACGATCTCGGGCGTCGCACCCGACGGGTCGGAGGTCTCCCTCGCCGGGACGACCGCCGACGTCGCGGTGTACGACGATGCGCACGGCTGGCGCTACGCGATCGACAACCCGTTCGGGACCGCCTGAGATGACGTGAGGGAGACCTGCAGGAGAGTCTCCCTCACGCCACCCCCATGCCTGTGCCGCGGCAGGCCTTCAGCGCCTTGCGTGCCCGCGAGATGCGCTGCCGGGCGGCGGCGGGTTCGATTCCGAGTCGCGTCGCCACCTCCTCCGCCGAGAGCCCGTCGGCTACCGTCAACAGCAGTGGTTCCCGAAGCGTGGGTGGGAGCGCATGCACAGCCGCCATTGCTCCGTCGAGCAGGACTCGCGCCTCGACGACGGACTCGACGCTGACGTGCTCGTCCGCCGCCTCTTCCAGCGTCGCGGCGGGGCGACGGGAGCGCTGTCTGGCGAGGTCGACGGCGACGTTCCTGGCGATCACGTCGAGCCAGGCGCACATGCGCCCTGGCTGCGGGGTGTCGAGGTGAGAGATCGACCTCCAGGCGCGCAGCAGCGCGTTCTGCGCCGCGTCGTCGGCGTCGTCGACGGGAACCCCGAGCGAGATGCTCCGTCGCCGCAGACGATCGGGGTCGCCTTCGATCATCGCGGAGAGCACGGTGCGAGCGGTGTCGTCGGAGTCATCGCGCATGTCTCCATTCTCCTCGCGCAGGGAAGGCCCGGCGCCGGATGGGCGACCCGAGTGGATCGCGGTTTAGAGTAGCGCCATGACCACGAGCGAACCCGTCCGGCGACAGGCGGCGCTCATCTACAACCCGATCAAGGTCGACGGCAAGCACCTCCGGGGCCGAGTGCGCGATCTCTCCCGGGAGGCCGGTTGGGAGCATCCCGCGTTCTATCCCACGACCGTCGAGGACGCCGGCCAGCTCGCCACGGCGCAGGCGCTGGAGCGCGGGGTGGACGTCGTGCTGGTCGCGGGAGGCGACGGCACGGTGCGCGCCGTGTCGGAGGCGATCGCGAACAGCGGGGTGCCGTTGGCGATCCTGCCCAGCGGCACCGGGAATCTGCTCGCGCGCAATCTCGGGCTCCCGCTGGGCGACCCGACCGAGATGATCCAGGCGGCGCTCGGCGACTTCCGACACCCGATCGACATCGGCTGGGCGCGGCTGACTCGACAGGACGGTGAGGAGGCGCAGCATGCGTTCGTCGTCCTCGCCGGAATGGGTCTCGACGCCGACATGATCGCGAACACCCGCTCCGATCTGAAGAAATCCGTCGGGTGGATCGCGTACGTCGACGGCGCCGCCCGCTCCCTGCCTCGCGCGAAGCCGTTCCGCGCGGTCTACCAGATCGACGACGGACGCCTGCATACCCATCGCGCCTACAGCCTGCTGTTCGCGAACTGCGGCACGCTCCCTGCCGGGATATCCCTGATCCCCGAGGCATCGATCACCGACGCCGCCCTCGACGTGGCGGTCATCCAGCCGACCGGCATGCTCGGCTGGTTCGCCGTCTGGCGGAAGATCTGGTGGGACAACTCCGTGCTGCGACGCTTCCGCGCGGGACGCCGAGTCCTCGAACGGCGCGGGAAGAACGCCTCCGTCCACTACTTCCACGGGGCCGCGGCCGAGGCTGCAGCGCCCGACCCGATCCCGATCGAGCTCGACGGCGACGAATTCGGGGAAGCCGTGCGCATCACCTGCTGGGCAGACCCGGGGGCGCTTCTGCTGGCGCTGCCGACGGGCCACCCCGTGCACATCCTCTGAAGGCCCGCGGGCTTCGGATTCAGCGCACCTCGACCGTGCCTTCGAGGCCTCCGCCGACGAGGGTCAGGGTGAAGGGCGCGTCGTCATCGACCGCGTCGTCCCCGAAGGAGAGCAGCGTGGCGCGCGGAGCCATGTCCATCGTGCAGGCCTTGGTCTCATCCGTCACGAACGTCGCCGTGCCACTGTTCCCCGACCCCTCGAGGGATTCGATCACCGGCGGGCAGGACGACGATCCCCAGGTGAGCAGCACCAGAGCGCCGTCGCCGGACCAGCCGGCAGACGGCAGGTACTCGGTCGACGTGCCGGGCGTGCCCGTCGCGGCGGGGTCGCCGTCGAGGTCGACGTCGTCGGTGATGTCGCCGTAGGTGACCTCGAGGGTGATGTCGGCTGTCGGATCCACGCCCTGCGGAAGCGCGCCGATGCTGGCCCGCGGAGCGAGGTCCTTCGTGCACGGCCGTGGCGACTCGCCCTCGGCGTCGACGAGAGTGACCGTGACGGTCTGTCCCTCGGCGCTCACCTGGTCCACCTGGGGGACGCACGTGGAGGAGCCCACCGTGACGACGGCGAACATGCGTCCGTCGTCGAGCAGCGCACCCTCGATGTCGTTCCGGTCGTCGACGCCGCCCGCGCTCGGCGCAGGGGAACTCGTCGGCGTCTCCGAACCGGGGCTCGCGGTGCAGCCGGCGACGAGGAGCGCCGCGGCGACGAGACCGACGACAGGGGCGAGAGGACGCAGCGCGGAGGTCATGCTCACAGGGTAGCCCTCGCGGACTCGCGACGGATAGCGCGACGACTACTGCAGCGCGGAGGTGAGGCGGGCGAGGTTGTCGAGCACGGTCGAGCGCAGCGGCTGCTGCATCCACTCCTCCAGCGTCAGCTCACGGCTGAGGGAGCGGTACTTGTCCTCGACCTCCCGCATCTCGGCGACGAACTCCTCGCCGCGCACCAGCATCGAGACCTCGAGGTTCAGACCGAAGGAGCGCATGTCCATGTTGCTCGACCCGACCACCGCGACCTCCTCGTCGATCGTGAGCGTCTTGGTGTGCAGGATGTAGGGCTTGCGATACATCCAGATGCGCACTCCCGCCTTGAGCAGAACCTCGTAGTAGCTGCGCTGGGCGTGATAGACCATCGCCTGGTCGCCCTCTTCCGAGACGAACAGCTCGACGTGCACGCCACGGTCGACGGCGGCCGTGACCGCGAGGAGCAGGGCTTCGTCGGGGACGAAGTAAGGGCTGACGATCATGATCTTCTTCTTCGCCGCGTAGAGCAGTGCGAGGAAGAGACGGAGGTTGTTCTCGACTTCGAACCCCGGGCCGGAGGGCACGACCTGGCAGTCGAGATCCCCGGAGCCGATGTTCGCGTGGGCGATGTCGATGCCCTCGAGCACCGTGTCGGTCTCGCTGTACCAGTCGGCGACGAAGATCGCGTTCACGCTCAACACCACGGGACCGTCGAGACGGACCATCAGGTCGACCCAGTGCAGTCCTCGCTTGATGTTCTTCTTCAGGTTGTAGGTCGAATCGGTGATGTTCTGCGACCCGAGGAATGCGATGTTGCCGTCGACGACGAGGAGCTTCCGGTGGTTGCGCAGATCGGGGCGCTGCATCTTGCCCTTGAGCGGCTGCACCGGGAGCATCAGGTGCCAGTCCGCCCCCATCGCGTTGAGTCGCGCGATGGTCTGCTTGTAGCGGGGCTTTCCGCGGTTCGCCCAGTGATCGAGCAGCACGCGGACCTCCACCCCTCGCGCGCAGACCTCTTCGAGGGCGCGGAAGAAGTTGTCGGTCGAGTCGTCCGACTGCAGGATGTAGAACTCGACGTGCACGTACTCCTGCGCGGTGCGGATGGCCTCGGCCATCTCATCGAGCGACTCCTGGTAGTCGGAGATGAGGTGGGCGCCGTTGTCGCCGGAGAGCGGGAGAGCGCCGAGCTTCTGGTTCATCTGCACGATCGGGCCGAACCACGCAGGGGCGTTCGGGCGCAGGGTCCCGAAGTGCAGGTGCTCGCTGGTCTCCGCGATGTACTCGTTGATCTGATCCTGCTTGCGTCGACGCGCCCGCGGGAGGCGGGGGTTGCCGATCATGAGGAACAGGAAGACGCCGACGAAAGGGATGAAGAAGACGGCGAGCAGCCACGCCATCGCGGCGGTGGGGCGGCGGTTGCGGGGGATGACGATGATCGCAGTGACGCGGATGACGATGTCGAGCATCAGCAGGAAGGCGGCGATCCACCATGCCCAGCTATCCGCCGTCATCGTGCCCCCTCGCCACCGCAGTGACCGTCACAGCTCACGCGCATCTGAGCAGATGCACTGGCTTCACAGTAGCCGATGGGGTGGGAATCAGCCGCGTGGCGGGAGGCCCCGCGCTGCGCGCTCCTCGGCTTCGATCTGCGCGTGCACCTTGCGTTCGGTGCGGTCGAAACGGAGGATGCCTCGGACCACGAGGAAGAACACGACGCTCACTCCGACGGTCGGCAGAAGCGACCATGCCGCGGCGAGCCAGAAGTTGTCCATCCCTCCATGGTACGCGAGCCACTGTTCGTGCACACTCCGGCACTCACAGGATCTGCGTCCACAAGCCCCCTTTTCCCCTCCCGTCCGCCCCGCCGACGTGCACACTCTCGAGATGACCACAGTTCTCCGCGCCACCGATTCCGCCGCATTCCTCGGCATCGTCCCCTCTCTCGCCGGCTTCACGCCCCGTCGGAGCATCGTCCTCCTCCCGTTCCGCGGCTCGCGCACCGACGGTGCCATGCGTCTGGACCTCCCCGAGGAGAGCACCGATGTCGGTCGCTATGCCGACAACGCGGTCGGGCTCGTGGCACGGGTCTCCGGAACGGATGCGGTGGCCGTCGTCGTCTACACCGATCAGGATGCGCACCCGACGCGCGACGGCCTGGTGCTCCCGCACGCGGTGGTGATCGACGAGGTGCTCGGCTGCGCGGAGGATGCGGGTCTGCGAGTCGTCGACGCTTTGTGCGTGACGCCGTCCGGCTGGTCGAGTTACCTCGAGGAGGAACCGGAGCTCGGGTCTCTCGCGCAGATCCGCATTCCGTCCGACCTGCCGCCGATGGAAGACGTGTCCGGAGATCAGAACGTCGGCACGGAGCTGCCGACCGTCGATCTGGCGGAGAAGGAGCGGGTCGGGCGAGCATCCGCCGACCTCGACGCGCTCCTCGATCGGCGCGGGCGCGCTCCGCGAAGCGCCAGGGAGAACCCTCAGCTCATCGCCGCACTCGTCCTGCTCGACGACGTGCCCGCGTTCCTCGAGTCGGTGCTGGCTGCACCCGACGGGCTTCCGCCCTTCGCGACAGCCGCGCTGCTGTGGTGTCTGGAGAAGCCGCTGCTGCGCGACGTGGCGATCGCGCAATGGGCGACCGACCTCGCGGGAGGCATCCGCACGCTCGACGCCCAGACCGCCTTCGCCGAGTCCGGGATCATGGTTCCCGACGAAGTGGGCGACGTGTTCCTCGGACGCGGACCGACGCCCGACACCGAACGCCTGCGGTGCGCCCTCTCGGTCGCGCGCGAGGCAGCCGCCCGTGCACCCCGGCACTCGCGACCCGCCCCGCTCACCGTGGCCGCGTGGCTGTCCTGGGCGCTGGGGCGCGCCAGTCACGCGGGCCGCTACCTCGAGATGGTGCGCGAGATCGACCCTCGGTACTCGCTCGCCGCACTGTTGGAGACCATGATCGGCGGGGCCATGCTGCCGGAATGGGCGTTCCGGCGCGGCCCGATGGGATGAACGACTCCGTGGACTACTTCACCAGAGGGAAGAGGATGGTCTCCCGGATGCCCAGACCCGTGATGGCCATCAGCAGTCGGTCGATCCCCATGCCCATCCCGCCGGACGGCGGCATGCCGTGCTCGAGGGCGCGAAGGAACTCTTCATCCACGGGCATGGCCTCGACATCGCCGCGTGCTGCGAGCTTGGCCTGCTCGACGAAGCGCTCCCGCTGGATCACGGGATCGACGAGCTCGGAGTATCCCGTCGCCAGTTCGAAGCCGCGGATGTACAGGTCCCACTTCTCCACGACGCCCGCGATCGAACGATGCTCGCGCACGAGGGGCGACGTGTCGACGGGGAAGTCCATCACGAACGTGGGGCGGACGAGGTCGCCCTTCACGAAGTGCTCCCACAACTCCTCGACGAGCTTGCCGTGGGTGGCCTGCGGTGGCAGATCCACATCGTTGGCCTCCGCGAAGGCGATGAGGTCCTCGACGGAGTCCTGCGGGGTGATGACACGACCCGAAGCGGCCGAGAGCGACTCGTACATCGAGATGCGGTCCCACTCACCGCCGAGCTCGTACTCGGTGCCGTCGGCCCAGGTCACCGTGGTGGAGCCGGCGACCGCGATCGCCGCGTTCTGCACGAGCTCCTGCGTGAGCGCGGCCATCTGGTTGTAGTCGCCGTACGCCTGATAGGCCTCGAGCATCGCGAACTCGGGGCTGTGCGTCGAGTCAGCACCCTCGTTGCGGAAGTTGCGGTTGATCTCGTAGACGCGCTCGATGCCACCGACGACCGCGCGCTTGAGGTACAGCTCCGGCGCGATGCGCAGGTACAGCTCGGTGTCGAACGCGTTCGAGTGCGTGATGAACGGGCGGGCAGAGGCTCCTCCATGCTGCACCTGCAGCATGGGCGTCTCCACCTCGAGGTAGTCGTGGCTCGTGAACGTCGAACGCAGGCTCGCGTTCACGGCGGCCCGAGCACGGACGGTGTTGCGCGCCTGCTCCCGCACGATCAGGTCGAGGTAGCGGCTGCGCACCCGGCCCTCTTCGCTGAGCTCGGAGTACGCGTTGGGCAGCGGGAGGATCGCCTTCGCAGCGATCGTCCAGTCGTCGGCCATGATCGACAGCTCGCCGCGACGGCTCGAGATGACTTCACCGTGCACGAAGACGTGGTCACCGAGGTCGACGTACTCCTTCCAGTCCGCGAGGGATTCCTCGCCGACGTTCGCGAGCGAGATCATGGCCTGGATACGCGACCCGTCGCCGGCCTGCAGGGTGGCGAAGCAGAGCTTGCCGGTGTTGCGGCTGAACACCACTCGGCCGGCGACCCCGACGACGACGCCGGTCTCGGCACCCGCTTCGAGGTCGCCGTACTCGGCGCGCAGTGCGGGGATCGAGTGAGTGACGGGCACTCCGACGGGGAATGCCCCTCCCCCCGCGTTCGACCGCTTCTCGATCAGACGCTCGCGCTTGGCGAGCCGCACGGCCTTCTGCTCGTGGACGTCCTCGTCGGTGGAGGGGTCGGTCGATGCCGATTCGGGCGCGGGCGACGCGTCAGTCATGTGGGGGGCTCCTTGGAAGTCCCTCCCAGTTTACCGAGGCGGCGTGACGCCATCGGTCGCGTGCTGGGTAGCCTCGGAGAATGGCCCACACACGGATCCTCCGCGCGTTCGCTGCACTCCCCCTCGCCCTCGTGGCGGCCTTCACCCCGGCTGCGGCGTTCGCGACGTCAGCCGAGCACGCCGCTCACGCCGCAGCCGGTCCGATCCGCGCCGCCACGACCGATGTCGACGACTTCTCCTACAGTTCCTGGGACGCGGCGTACGAGGTCGGGCTCGATGACGACGGCCGCGCGCGGATGCGTGTGACGGAGACGCTCGTGGCGAGTTTCCCCGACGCCGACCAGAATCACGGCATCGTCCGGGGGCTCGCGACCTCGTACGAAGGGGCCAGCACGGAGACGACGGTACTGTCCGTGACCGACGGGAACGGCGCGGAGGTGCCCTACGAGACGGACGAGGAGGACGGTCTCCTCTACGTGCTCACGGGCAACGACGACGACTTCGTCCGGGGTCTCACCACGTACGTGATCGAGTACGAGATGCGCGATGTGATCCTGGCGACGAAGCCCTCTGCGGGGTCGTCGGCTCCTCCCGCGGACGAGTTTTACTGGGACCTGCTGCCGCTCGACAGCACGCAGTCCATCGATCGCTTCCGTGCTGACGTCACGCTCGACTCCTCCTTGAGCGCTGCGCTCAACGGGGCCACGCGCTGCTACACCGGTCCCTCCGGATCGAAGGACGAGTGCGAGCTGGACGGTCCGATCGCGGACGGGCGCGATGTGACGTTCCGCGTCGAATCGGGAGCCCGTCCTGCCGGCGACGGGGTGACCGTCGCCATCGGCTTCGACGCCGGTACGGTCACCCAGCCTCTCGCCCGTACCCCCGACCCCGTGGCGGACGTCACCCCGATCGTCGCCGCCGTCGGCGCGCTCGGGCTCTCGGTCGGCAGCTGGGTGGCCGTCTCGGCCTTCACCCGGAGACGCCGAAGGGCGACCGGAATCGTGGTCGCCCAGTACGACGTGCCGGATTCGCTGCCTCCCCTGCTGGCCGCCGCCGTGGTGCCCGGTGCCAAGGACGTGATCCCCTCGGAGATCGTGCACCTGGCCGTCCGCGGCACGCTGCGCATCGAGGAGGGGGCGGAGGAGGAGGAGCCCCGGTTGCGTCGGCTCCCCGGAACGCGACTTCCCGACCAGCTCGACGTCGAGGCCCTGGATGCCCTCTTCACCGACGCGGACGGCGAGGGTGTGGTCGACCTACCCACCGCCGATGAGACGTTCGCCGCGCGGATGACCGCCCTGGAGCAACGCGGGACGATCGAGGCGCAGAACCGCGGGCTCACCGAGAAGACGCGCAGTCGGGCGGCCGTGATCCTGCAGTGGTGTGCGATCGGCATCGCGGTCATCGGTCTGGCGTTCGGGATCTGGAGCGCGGCCAGCGGGCGGCTCTCCGCGATCCCGGCGCTCGTGGTGATCTCCTTCGGCGCTTTCCTGGTGCTGCTCTCCAGCATCTACGGCTTCTCGAAGCACACGGTGCTCACGGCCGAAGGCGCCCGCACCTACGAGTACCTGCGCGGCGTCGAGGAGTTCATCCGCGTCGCGGACGCCGACCGCCTGCGCATGCTGCAGTCCTACAGCGGGGCCGAACGTCGAGCAGACGGCACCGCCGACGTCATCCACATCTACGAGCGCCTCCTCCCCTACGCCATCCTCTTCGGCATGGAAGACGAATGGGGCGAGGTGCTTGAGAAGGCGTACACGCGTGCACAGCACGGCGCCACCTGGATCGGCGACCCGACCTCGTTCGTGCTGCGCGCGCAGCTCGCCTCGTTCGTGGCCTCGTCGCACTCGGCGGCGACCTACTCGGCGCCGTCGACGGGGTCCTCGTCCAGCGCGGGCGGGTCCTTCGGCGGCGGATTCTCCGGTGGCGGAGGCGGCGGGGGCTTCTCGGGCGGACGATGACACGGCGGCTTCCCGCACCCTGCGCTGAGACGCGGCGGGAACCGCTCAGATCAACGGCGGAACGTCGGAGGCTTCGCGCAATGCTCTCTCGACGGTCGACTGCACGAGCGCCGAGAGATAGCCTCCGGGGTTCTCCACACCGATCTGCCGCAGTCGCTCGGTCGACTGACCGATGATCGACCGCGAGAACTCCGTGGCCGTCGCGATGGCATCCGCATAGGCGGGACGATCCGCTTCCGCGATCACCACGGGCTCGCATCCCATCTCCACGGCGAGCGCCTGGGCGATCGGCAGCACGGCGGCCGGCGCTGTCACCGCGGCGAACCCGGCCTGGAGCTGGCGGAGGTCGATCGACGTCCCCGTGAAGGTGATCGCCGGATGCACGGCGAGAGGGATCGCGCCGCGCTCGGCCGCAGGACGCAGCACCTCGATGCCGTAGGCGGGGTCGGTGTGCAGCACGAGCTGACCGATCTGCCAGCCGCCCACCTCCGCGATGCCGGCGACCAGAGAGGGCAGTTGCTCCGAGGGGACCGCGATGATCACGAGCTCGGCTCGACGCACGACCTCCAGCGCTTCGAGCACCGGCACATCCGGGAGCACGGCGGAGGCTCGCTCGTCGTCGGAGCCGCCCGTGATGCCGATCACGGCGTGGCCTGCACCACCGAGGTCTCCAGCTTCAGCCCCTCCTCCTCGAAGAAGCCCTGCTCCTGTCCCCGTATCAGCGCCCCGTCGGAGACGAGGCCGATGGTCGCGACCTTGAGCGTCGTCAGCTCGCCGTCGCCGCCGGAGGAGGACGCGGGGGCGGAGGTGCAGGCTGCGAGCGCGAGCGTCCCGGCCACCACGAGGGCGCCGGAGGCGCGACGTGCGAGTCTTGTGACGTTCATGAGAACTCCTCTTCGAGTTAGTCACCGGTTGGTGATTTTAAAGATCGTAGTCGCGCTTAGTACTTTGTTGATTACGATCGGGTTACATTAGTCACCGTTTGGTGACTAAAAACAGCAAGTGGAGAATCGTGGATGTGAGAGTGCAGGACCGGAGAGGGGGGCGCGATGCCCAAGATCGTCGACCATGAGGAACGCAGGACCCACATCGCCGATGCGGCGACACAGGTGATCATCCGCGTCGGTTTCGACAACCTCACGATGCGCGAGATCGCCACGGAGGCCGGCTACGCGCATGGCGCGATCGCCCGGTACTTCCCCGACAAGAGGAGCGTCCTCACGGCGGCGTTCCTCCGTCTCTACTCGCTCGCCAACGACCGCATCCACGCCCGCATCGAGGGCGTCCGAGGACTCGAGGCTCTGGAGCGGATGTGCAGGGAGATCCTCCCCTACAGCCCGAACGGCCCGCTGTACGCCAAGGTGGTCATCGCGTTCTGGGATCATGCGTCGCAGGACGACGAGGTCACCAGGATCCACCGCGTGAACAACCTGCACTGGCGGGACCTGTTCCGCCAGTGTCTGATCGAGGCCAGGGACGACGACGAGCTCGCCGACGGCATCGACATCGAGACCGCGGTGCACGAGATCGCGTCGCGCAATGCGGGGTGGCAGATGATCTCGGTGCTGATGCCGGACTCGGCGGGCGACGGGCGGCTGAATGACGGCCTGGACGCGCTGCTGTCGACGCTCCGTCGCCCCTCCGTCCCGCCCGCCCGCTGATCGCATCCGTCGTCCTGCCTTCAGCCTGCGAGGATGAACCGCGCGCCGCGTTCGCCGATCATGGCCGCAGGCGCGTTGGTGTTGCCGGTGGGCACGGTCGGCATGACGGAGGCGTCGACCACACGCAGCCCGTCGATCCCGCGTACCCGGAGCTGCGGATCGACCACGGACTCCTGGTCGCTGCCCATGCGGCAGGTGCCGACCTGGTGGTGGTAGGTGATGGCCGTGCGGCGCACCCAGTCCTCCACATCGTCGTCCGTCACGTCCGGCCCGGGGTACACCTCCACCGCTCCCCACTCCTCGGCGAGCGCAGGCTGTGCGCCGATGCGGCGGCACTGGCGCACGGAGGCGGCGAGGGCGTCGGCATCGCGCTGATCCTCCAGTGCCGCCAGGTCGATGTGCGGCAGGTCGTCGAGGCCGGGACCGGTGAGGCGCAGCTCGCCGCGGCTGTACGGCGTCACCAGGCCCGCCATGAGCGTGAACCCGTCGTCGCCCCGCGGTTCCAGGTCGCCCCACATCGGCACGGAGAAGTGGATGGGCTGCGTGTCCGGCTGCGTGAGGCCGTCGCGGCTGCGCCAGAACAGGTGGCTCTGCGTGACGGACACCCCCGACTGCGGCGGGCCGATGGGCTTCTTCTCGGTCGCGAAGATCACCGGGGAGAGGAGGTGGTCGTGCAGGTTCTTGCCCACAGCGGAGGCGTCGTGCACGACGGGGATGCCGAGCGCACTCAGCTCGTCGGCGGGACCGATGCCCGAGCGCAGCAGGATGACGGGCGTGCCGAGCGCTCCCGCCGACAGGACGATCTCGTCCGCGAACACTTCCTCGGTCTCATCGCCCTCCCCCAGCCGGATGCCGACCGCGCGCCCGTCGCGCACGATCACGGAGTGGACGGCGCGACCGGTGAGGATCGTCATCCGGTCGGCGACGGGCTGCGCGTAGGCCGTCCAGGTGTTGACCCGACGGCCGTCCTTGATCGTGACCTGCTCCTGTGAGACACCGTCGAGCGTGCCCCCGTTGTAGTTCGGGTTGCGCGGCAGCCCCTCCTCGACGGCGGCGTCGATGATCGAAGCCTGGATGGGCGAGAGCGCATAATCGTCGGTCACGGGCAGCAGGTCGTTCTCGATCGCGTCGTAGATCGGCTCGACCTCGGCCCAGCCCCATCCCGTCGCGCCGGCGGCCTCCCACGCGTCGTAGTCGGAGGCCGCGCCGCGCACCCAGATCATGGCGTTCAGCGCGTGCGAGCCGCCGGTGACCTTGCCGCGAGGGAGATGCAGACGTCGACCGGCCGCGTGCGGCTGCGGCACGGTGAAGAAGTCCCAGTCCTCGGCGGAGTGCCAGAGCTCCCCCGCCCGCGACGGGTCGTGGATGGCCGGGTTCGTGTCGTAGCCGCCGGCCTCGACGAGCGTGACGGCGACCCCGGCGTCGGCGAGACGCCGGGCGACGATGGCGCCCGAGGTGCCGGCCCCGACGACGATGGCGGAGCGCACCGCGCCGCTGTTCGCCGCGGTCACGCTCAGGCCTTCCGGCCCGGTCCGGAGACGACCTGGGTGACGGCGACGGACTTGAGTCCCTCGACGCCGAACTCCAGCCCGTAGCCCGAGCTCTTCACACCGCCGAACGGCACCATGGGGTGCAGCCCACCGTGCGAGTTGATCCACACCGTGCCGGACTGCATGCGCGCAGCGACGGCGCGGGCCTCCTCCGGGTCGCTGGCCCACACCGAGGCGCCAAGGCCCACGTCGAGGGCGTTCGCGAGCGCGAAGGCCTCGTCGACGTCGCTGTAGCGGATGACGGGGAGTGCGGGACCGAACTGCTCCTCCTGCACCAGCGCCGCATCGTTGTCGATGTCGGCGACGATGGTAGGCCGGTAGAACAGCTCGCCGAGGTCGGATGCCGGCTCGCCGCCGGTGACGATCCGGGCACCGCGGCTCTTCGCATCGTCGACCAGGCGGCTGACGATGTCGAACTGCGGCCGGTTCTGCAGCGGTCCGAGCACGTTGCCCTCGTCGAGTCCGTTGCCCATCGGCACCTGCTCGGCGATCGCGGCGAGTGCGTCCACGACCTCGTCGTAGACGGAGTCGTGCACGTAGAGGCGCTTCATGGCTGCGCAGGTCTGTCCGGTGTTGATGAACGCCCCCCAGAAGAGGTCTTCGGCGATGGCCGACGCGTCCGTACCGGGAAGAACGATGCCCGCGTCGTTGCCGCCCAGCTCCAGCGTGAGGCGGGCGAGGTTGCCTGCGGAGCTCTCGATGATGCGGCGACCGGTCGCTGTCGAGCCGGTGAACATGATCTTGGCGATGTCGGGGTGTGACGCGAGGCGAGCGCCCACCTCACGGTCTCCGGAGACGCCGAGCAGCACATTCTCCGGCAGCACCTCGTTCATCACCGCGATCATCGCGAGCACGCTCAGCGGGGTGTACTCGCTGGGCTTCGCGACGACCGTGTTGCCCATCCGCAGCGACGGCCCGATCTGCCAGATCGTGATCATGAGCGGCCAGTTCCACGGCCCGATGGCTCCGACGACACCAGCCGCCTTGTAGACGAGCTCGGCGTGCAGCGTCTCGTCGTCGACGAGCACCTGCGACTCGAGCACGGTGCTGGCATTGGTGCGCAGCCATGCCGAGCAGGCACCGAGCTCGAACCGCGCGTTCGGGCCGTTGAGCGGCTTCCCCTGCTCGCGCGACAGGAGGTAGGCCAGACCCTCGGCGTTCGCATCGATCGCGTCGGCCGCGGCCAGGAGCAGTTCGCTCCGTTTCTCGTGACCGAGCGCCTCCCACGCGGGCTGCGCAGCCTTCGCACGGGCGATCGCGTCGTCGAGGTCGTCCACGGCGGCGACGGGTGCACGGCCGATGACCTCGCGGGTCGCAGCATCGGGGATCTCACGGCCCTCGCCTTCCGGCGCCTGGATGCGGTCGAGCAGCGCGGCGGCTGCGGAAGCTGCGGAATCGGACATCGGTGTCTCTCCTTCGAGCGTGGCGCTGACCGATGGCGGAGTGGCCGCCGGCCTTCCTCTCATTCTCGGATGCCCCTTCCCGCCGCACTTGTCGCGGAGCGCGCCGAAGATGTCCTCGCGCGAACGATGCGCCCGCTGGCAGGTGCGCGGCGAGCAGGCCTCCCGCGATCGGCTCGAGTCCCCGTCGCCGGTCGCGGCGTGCGCCATCGCCGCACCGGGTCCCACCAGGCCGGCCCTCGCACCTGCGGCGCTCCCCCACGCATGCGGATCTGCCAACCTGAGGTGTCCAACGTGCGGTGATGGTGCCAGCAGAGCGCCACCCCGTTGTCGGTGTGGGTGGGACCCCCACGGGCGTACTCCGTGACGTGGTGGATCTCGCACCAGGCGGCCGGGACGTGGCACCCGGGAATGAGGCATTCGCGGTCCCGCACGCAGATCGCGCGGCGCTGCGCCGGGGTGAAGATCCGGTCGCTCGACCCGAGCCCGACGATCCTTCCTCCGGCCCCGTAGACGACCCGCTGGATCGAACCGCCGCACGCCGTGTGCGCGGCGACGCGGGTCGAGACAGGCGTGTCGACCCCGTCGACCCGCGCCCAGCCCCGCCCCGTGGCGTAATCCTCGGCACCGACCGTGACCACGAGAGTCGGGGCAGCACCGCCCAGCCGCGGCATCTCGTCGTGTCGGGCCGCGATGCCCAGGGCCGCCGCGAGTGCATCGTGCTGCTTCTGTGCCCGCGTGCGCGCGTCGATCATCCCGCCAGGGTCCCCGGACGGAAGCACATCGTCATCCGGCGACACCGGGGCATGCGGACTCCCGGCGTCGGAATCCTCGAGCTCCGCGGACGGTACGAAGTGGACACCGGGAAGCGGCGGACCGTCGACCCTCGGGTTCAGATACGCGTCCCAGATCCGCTGCAGCTGCCCCGCGACCTCCGGCAACAGCGCGCCGCGGACCGGGATGACGCCGTCCTTGGCGCGCCCCAACACCACACCCCGCGCTCGCAACGCGATGTCCTCAGCCGGCTCCGCCCCGTCCGGGTCCAGGTACTGCACGATCAGCTGAGCTTGCACCCGCAGATCCTCGGGCGTCGGTGCCGGACCGGGCTCGTTCTCGGCACCGTCGTCGCTCTCCGCGCCACGAGCGACTCCCGCCAGGTACGCGTCCGCCTCCCACCGGTCGGCGACGCGCACGCGCGGACC
Organism: Microbacterium sp. CCH5-D1; assembly: GCF_001557335.1. Taxonomy (NCBI): domain Bacteria; kingdom Bacillati; phylum Actinomycetota; class Actinomycetes; order Micrococcales; family Microbacteriaceae; genus Microbacterium; species Microbacterium sp. CCH5-D1. The sequence continues at coordinate 6,332 of NZ_LSJW01000289.1, read as the reverse complement.
GGCCTGCTCGATCGGCCCCGTCGCAGCCAGCAACCCGGTCACGCCGATCGCCCCGTCGAGGAGGGCCTCGCGCAGCGCCGGCCACCGCGCCGGCAGCCACTCTCCGGAGGAGAGGTCGACATCGCGTCGCACCAAGCGCGCGCCCTTCACAAGGCGCGCGGCACCCGCCGCGTCGGTGCGGAGCACACGCTGCAGCAACTCGTTCATCGAGCGGCAGCCGTACCGTCCGCAGAACGCCGGCTCCCCCGACCTGTCAGGACGCTGATCGACGCTCGCCACCGCCTCGACGACCACGGCCTCCGCGCGTCGCTGGATCTCGCCCACGACCCGCAGCAGGTCCATCATCTCTCCTGCATCGAGAGCGCCCATGGCGCCGGACTGGAGCACGGCGTCGAGAGCGACGACCGTGTCGTCGAGAACCGCTGCCGGGGTGCTTTCCATACGACGATTCAATAGAGGGCCACCGACAATTCGAGGCACGATTACCCCTGTTCAGGGCGATATTCCAGTACGCTCGAGACACTCCTCCTTCACACCAAGAGACCCGCGATCAGCCCTCCACACCACCCCAGCATCCGCACCGAAAACCTCCGCCGCACCCCGGTCGCAGGAGAACCCTCACACCAGGTCGGAGTCCTCGAAGATCAGGATCGTCCGTGTGGAGCGGATCGACGGGATCGCCTGGATGTCCTCCAGCACGATGCGACGGAGGTCGCGGGCGTCGTTGGCCCGCACGAGCAGCAGCACGTCGAAGTCGCCTCCGACCAGAGCCATGTGCTCGATCTCGGGGATCACCCTGAGCCGCGCGCTCACCTCCTGCCACGTGGCCTGCTCGATCGCGAGCGTCACATAGGCGCTCGCGAGGTGTCCGAGTAGTACGGGGTCGGTGCGCACCGTGTACCCCGTGATCACCCCGGCGTCGGTGAGTCGCTTGATCCGCGCGTGCGCTCCGGCGCGGGAGATGTGCACCGACTCGGCGATCGCGGTCATCGACGCGCGAGCATCCCGCCGCAGCTCAGCGAGGATCGCGCGATCCGTGTCGTCGAGCGCCGCCATGGCACCCCTCTCTCCTCCGGGAAATACTGACACTTCGGAGGCCATTCTGACACGGCGAGCGCAATCGTCCATGATTGCGCAGCGGTTCTTGGATGACTGTCGCATGCGCGGCATGCTGTCCTCATCGAGTTCGGCAAGGAAGGCGGACGGATGCACCCCCATGACATGCTCCCGCGAGACACCGCGGTACGACTGATCGACGAGGACGGGACCACCCTCCCCGACGAGGCATACGCGCTCCCCGCCGCCGACGTCCTGCTCGCCGCTTACCGCGGGCTCGTCGAAGGCAGACGCATCAACGACCAGGCGGGCGCGCTCGTCCGCCAGGGCCGCCTCGCGGTCTACCCCTCGTCACATGGTCAGGAGGCATGCCAGGTGGCAGCGGCGATGGTGCTCGGTGACACCGACTGGCTCTTCCCCACGTACCGCGACTCGGTCGCGGTGATCGCCCGCGGCATCGCTCCCGCTGAGGCGATGGTGCTCCTCAAGGGCGACTGGCACTCGGGCTACGACGTGCGCGCGCACCGCGTCGCCCCACAGGCCACCCCGCTCGCGACCCAGCTCCTGCACGCAGTCGGCTTCGCGCAGGCGGCGAAGCACCGCGGTGAGGACACCGTCGTGCTCGCGCTCTGCGGCGACGGCGCCACGAGCGAGGGCGACTTCCACGAGGCGATGAACTTCGCCGCCGTGTTCCATGTCCCGGTCGTGTTCTTCGTGCAGAACAACGAGTTCGCCATCTCGGTGCCCCTCACCCGGCAGACCGCTGCCCCCTCTCTGGCACACAAGGCGGTCGGCTACGGCATGCCGGGGCAGCGCGTCGACGGCAACGACGTGGCCGCGGTCCTCGCGGTGCTCACGGAAGCCGTCGACCGCGCCCGCGCCGGCGGCGGCCCCTCCCTGGTCGAGGCGCACACCTATCGCATGCAGGCGCACACCAACGCCGACGACGACACCCGCTACCGCGAGCGCGAGGAAGTGCAGGCCTGGCTCGCCCGCGACCCGCTCCTGCGCCTGCGCGCGCATCTCACTGCGACAGGGGCGCTCGACGCCGCTGCCGAGGAGCGCTTCGCCTCGGGTGCCGAGGAGATCGCGGCGGCGATGAGGGCAGCGCTGAACACCGACGCAGACCTCGATCCCGAAGACCTGTTCCGCTTCGTGACCGCGACCCGCTCCCCTCAGCTCGACGAGCAGTGGCACCTGCTGCGCGACGAGATCGAACGCTCGCGTCTCGCCGACGCCGAGCACGCCACGACCGGAGGCCACCGATGACGATCGCACAGGACGACACGCGCATCGAGAGCGGAGCCACCACGACGACCACGATGACCATGGCCGCCGCCTTGAACAGGGCACTGGCCGACGCCATCGAGTCGGATCCGGACGTGGTGGTCTTCGGCGAAGACGTGGGAGCCCTCGGTGGCGTCTTCCGCATCACGGATGGACTCACCGCACGCTTCGGTGAGGACCGCTGCTTCGACACCCCGCTCGCGGAGTCCGGGATCGTCGGCACCGCGGTGGGGATGGCGATGAACGGGCTGCGCCCCGTGATCGAGATGCAGTTCGACGCCTTCGCCCTCCCCGCGTTCGAACAGGTCGTGAGCCATGTCGCCAAGCTCGGCAACCGCACGCGCGGTGGCATGCGCATGCCCCTGGTGATCCGCATCCCGTTCGGGGGCGGCATCGGGGGCGTCGAGCACCACTGCGACTCGTCCGAGGCCTACTACGCCCACACCCCCGGCCTCACGGTCGTCAGCCCGGCCACTCCGCAGGACGCGTACTCCCTGCTGCGTGCGGCCATCGCCTCGCCCGACCCGGTGATCTTCCTCGAACCCAAGAAGCTGTACTGGAGCAAGGGCGAGGTCGACACCTCAGTCACCACGGAGCTCGGTTCGGCGCGTATCGCCCGCGACGGCACGGATGTGACGCTCCTCGCGTACGGCTCGTCCGTGCCGCTCGCACTGGAGGTCGCCGAGGTGGCCGCTGCGGAGGGGCGGAGCGTGCAGGTCGTCGACGTCCGCTCCCTCTCGCCGTTCGACGACGCCACCGTGACGGCCGCCGTGAAGTCGACAGGCCGTGCCGTGGTCATCGCGGAGGCGCCGGGCTACGTGAGCGTCGCCTCCGAGATCCAGGCACGCGTGTTCGAGCGCTGCTTCGAATACCTGGCGGCGCCCGTGCGACGGGTGACCGGATTCGACACGCCCTACGCACCTCCGAAGCTCGAGCACTGGTACCTGCCGGACGTCGACCGCGTGCTCGATGCGATCGACACCCTGCACTGGGAGGACGAATCATGAGCACTCCGGTGAAGCCGCAGACGGGCACGCGGGTGTTCCGACTGCCCGACCTCGGCGAGGGGCTGACCGAGGCCGGACTCGTGCAGTGGCTCGTCGCGGTCGGCGACACCATCGTGACGGACCAGCCGATCGCCGAGGTCGAGACCGCGAAGAGCATCGTGGAGCTGCCGTCGCCGTTCGCCGGAGTCATCACGGCTCTGCACGGCACCGCCGGGGACACGATCGACGTCGGCGCCCCCGTGCTCGAGGTGGCGGACTCCCCGTCTTCCCCGTCCTCCGCGGCGACTCCCGAATCACCGGCGACTCCCGCTCCACCCACCCAGCCCGAGCACGAGGCGTACCGCGAGGAGGAACGCGCGGGCTCAGGGAACGTCCTCATCGGCTACGGCACCACCGCTCGTGCGACCAAGGGACGGCGGCGCCCCCCGGTCGCATCGACGACGATTCACCCCGCATCGACGACGATCCACTCCGCATCGGGGACGCTTGCGGGCACTTCGCCCGCTGGATCGTCCGAGCGGCGCCCCGTCGCCGTCCGCTCCCCGCTCGTGCGTCGTCTCGCGCGAGACCTCGGTCTCGACGTCCACTCGATCACAGCGACCGGCGCCGATGGTGCCATCACCCGCGCCGACGTGCTGCGTGCCGCGGTGAACGGCGCGGTCGACGCAGTGGCCGACGGCGCCTCCGCACACGACAGCGGCCGGACGACGCCAGGAACAGGCGTGGGCCCCGAAGCAGGCGAGACGGTCGACGGTCTCGAGGTGCGCGCGCGCGAGCGGATGTCGCCGCTGCGCAAGGCTGTCAGCGCGAAGCTCTCCCGCAGCCGGTCCGAGATCCCCGAGGCCACGGTCTGGGTGGATGTCGACGCCACCGAGCTGTGGGATCTGCGTGCGCGGATGGCTCCGGAGGGAGGCAAGGCGCCGTCGGTGACCGCACTGCTCGCCCGCTTCGTCCTGCTCGCCCTCGAGGAGTACCCCGTGCTGGCCTCGCGCCTCAGCGAGAACGGGGACGAGATCCTCTCCTTCGACGGAGTGAACCTCGGCATCGCCGCCGACACCGAACGAGGGCTCCTGGTCCCGGTCGTCTCCCGCGCCCATGCCCTCTCCGTGACCCAGCTCGACTCGGCGCTGCGCGAACTCACCACCACGGCCCGCTCCGGCGCGATGCCACCGGAGCGGCTGCGGGGATCGACCTTCACGCTCAACAATTACGGAGGCCTGGGCGTTGACGGTTCGGCCGCGATCATCAACCATCCCGACGTGGCCATCCTCGGGATCGGCCGGATCATCGAGCGCCCGTGGGTCGTGGACGGAGCGATCGTCGCCCGCCGCATCGTGCAGATCTCGCTGGTGTTCGACCATCGGGTATGCGACGGAGGCTACGCCGCGGGCTTCCTGCGCCGGGTGACCGAACTCATCGAGCATCCGTTGCGGGCATTCGGGAGGGTGTAGGCGCTGCGCGCTCGGTTGAGCCACGCCTCCGGGTCAGCCGAACACGAGCGGACGCTTCGTGGCGTCCTCCACCGTGATGCCGATGATCGTGGCGCCCGGCTCCTCGACATCGCGATCGGCATGGAACCGCAGCAATCGACCATCGCGCGACGCCATGTCGTACCAATGCTCCTCGGAGGAGACGACCGAGACCGTCGTGCCCTGCGGGTACGCCGCGACCGCGTCCGCGACCGGAGCCCCCACGCGAAGTCCGTCGATCGCCGGGAGGTCCGCGCCGACCTGAGTCGTCCCGGAGACGGAGCGGGCGTCGCCGACGGTGACGGATGCGACGGCGGCGCCGTCTTCGGTCGCCTGGACGAGCATCGAGCTCGTGCCCGCGTCGTTCACGAGCTTCGAGGGGTCTCCCGGGAAGGGCGGGGGGATCACCTGCGCCGCTCGCGCCGCAGAGATCGCCTCGTCGACGGGGTCTCCGAGACGGATCGGCCCGACACCGCCGGCCGTGATCATCCAGTCACCCCAGGGGGCCGAGGCATTCTCAGCAGGTTCCGGTTGCTCCGTCGGGGGGTTCGCGGTGAGCTTGTCCATCAACGCGGCGCGAGCTTGTTCCGCTCGCTCCTGGAGCTTCTCCGCGACGGCTTCGGCATCCGGCCGGGCCTCTCCGTCGAGCGACTGCGATACCTGCACGAGAACGTTCCCGACCGTGGCGTAGGCACTGAACGTCGACCATCCCCCCTCGATCTCCGGCAGCGTCAACGTGCCGGCCAGTGCGCGCACGTTGTCCGAGGCCGCGGGAGTGACGGATTCGAACGAGGCAGGGCCGTTGTAGTCGAAGCTCGCGCACTGTGCCGCCGCGTCGACGAGCTGGTCCAGTCGCGCCTGTGCATGCGCTTCATCGGCGAACTGGAGAGCAAGCATCCGCCCGAAGCGATAGTCCGAGTCGGCCGTCGTCGTCCACGACACGTTGCGCGACCCGACGCTCCACAACGATTGCTCGGCGAACAGCGCGCCGCAGACCTCCGGGACGATCGCCGGGCCGCCGCCATCGGAGATCTGCTCGAGAACGGAGGACGGCTCACCGATGTCGGTCGAGCCGGGAAGGAGCGAACCGATCTCGTCGGCGGTGAACAGGAATCCTTCCAGTTCCTCACCGACGAAGATCGCGGGCCCCGTATAGGGCTCCGGTGGCGACGTCGTCTCCGGAGCAGCGGTCGGCTCGGGATCGGCCCCCGGCGCGCAGCCGGAGAGCACGAGAAGTGCGGCGACCGCTATTCCTCCGACGTGGATGCGAGCGATTCCAGAACGCGCCATGCGAACCCTCCGATGTGTCATACAGCGCCGATCCGGCGCCCCCTGCGTTGATCGTAGGGTTCCCGGACTCGATGGCGCGAGAAGGGCGACCGTGTCGAGATCAGACCGAGACCGATCGCATGCCCTCGAACGCATACGTTCCACGCGACCCCGATGCGGTACGCTCGGCAATTACTGACCGATCATTCGGTTAGGAAAGTCCCGAGCACCGCCACAGTGCTCT
>NZ_LSJW01000288.1:0-30056 GCF_001557335.1 Microbacterium sp. CCH5-D1 | reverse complement strand
GCTTCGGGGGAGAGGCGCGCGAGCTGCCAGCGCACCTCTGCGGCGCGGGCATCGGGTTCGTTCGGGTGCGCCAGCTCGACGCTTTTCGCGGCGTATGCGGCTGCTCCGAGGGCGTGAGCACCCATGTGTGCGACTCCTGCGGCCTGGGCTGCCGCACGGGCCGCGGCGACGCCGGCGGGGGAGGTGGCGCTGTGGGCGGCGCGTCCAGCGACGAAGCGTCGTCGGATCTCGCCCGCAGCCGTGAGCTCGCCCCGCGCGAATGCTCGTGCCCTGGCGATGGCGTCACGAGCCCGAGCGTCATCGGGTGCCTCGGCCTCGAACAAGGGCATTACGCGTTCCGCGCAGTCAGCCGCCCACACCGCGACGATCCGGCGGTCGGCCTCGGTCATGCCCTGTGGGGTCGTCATGCTCACCTCGCCCGGCGCGCGGTGCGGCCGCGTGCTGCCTCGTGCGCTTCGCGAAGAAGGCTGAGCACCGCATCCGCCGTCCGCTCCGCGGGATTGATCACGCACACCCAGCCGGAAGTGCCGTAGAGCGGATGCCGGTGGAACACGTCGGCCGCGGTCGGATCGGTGTCAGGACCCGCGATCGACTCCGTCCTTTCACGCCCGATGTGGATGTTCACCCGGAAGCGCCCCGGAGTATCCAGGGCGGACGAGGTGTCATCGGGGTAGTCCTTCGTGATGATCGTGCCGTACGGCTGGGTGCGCTCCGGCATCCGCCCATCGGGGGCGTAGTAGAGGTAGGTGTCTCCCCACGACAGCTCCGGAAAGTCGCTGCCGGCTTCGGGTGTGACGACGAGGACGCCGTCGAGTCCACGGACCGTTTCGATGATCTCCTGCATTTCCATCCTTCAATGGTGAGGCGGAAGTGCTTATGTGGACTTGGGTGCGCAAAAGACAGGGGACCGGATGCAGAACCCTCAAGTCACGACGTTCACGACGATGCGGCTCGGAATGCTCGTCGGATACTCGACGCAGCAGGTGCGCGACCTCGAGAGTCTCGGCGTCATCCCCGCAGCGGAGCGTGGCGTGAACGGCTATCGCCGGTATCGGATGCAGCACGCCACGGCGCTGCAGGCCTATCGTGCGATGGCGGCCGCGCTCGGACCGGTGCCTGCTCGCCGGTTGATGCCCGTATTGATCGGCGGCTCGATCGAGGATGCCGCCGATCGGATCGACGATCTGCATGCTGACCTCGCCCACGAGCGTTCCCGGGTGCGCGAGGCGCTCAGGGCGCTCGACATCGCGGTGGCGGAAGCCGACGACGTGTTCGCCGCCGATGACGCGATGACCATCGGCGAACTCGCCCAGGCTCTCGGCGTGCGCTCCTCGGCACTGCGCCATTGGGAACGCGAGGGTCTCGTGCATCCGCTTCGTGGCGACACGTCGACCCGTTCGTACGGCTCGGTCGCGATCACCGAGGCGCGAGTCGTCGCTGCCCTTCGCTCCGGCGGTTACGGCATCCCCGCCATCTCACGCATTCTCGATGAGGTGCGCGCGCACGGTCGGACCGGAGAGGTGCAGCGCATCCTCACCGCGCGCCTGGGCGACCTCACCCGTCGTAGCGTCGCTCTTCTCGGCGCGGCAGGACACCTGCACGACCTGCTCGCCGATCGCTTCGGGGAGCAGGGGCATTCCCTCACGCCCGACCGCCGACCAGCGCCATGACCTCCCCGATCAGCGGATTCACGTCGAGCGGGTCGGTGATGATCGCGGTGACGGCATCGAACGGCAGCACCGGGTAGCGCGAGGCGGCACCGATCTTCTCCTCGCTCGCCAGCACCACGGTCTCGGCGCATCGCGAGGCGATCGCCCGCTTCGTGACCGCATCGTCGAGCTCGCCGGTGGTGAGCCCGTGCACGGGGTCGACGCCCGTCGCGCCGACGAAGAACACGTCGGCGGCGAGGTGCTGGATCGCCTCCATCGCGAGACCGCCCCCGGCCACCAGGGAGTGCCGGGTGAGTTCCCCGCCGATCATGATCACGCGGGCGTCGGAATGCTCGGCCACGGTGAGGGCGACGGCGGGACTCGGGGTGATGACCGTGATGCCGGCGCCGGAGGGGAGCAGGCGGGCCATCGCGAGGGTCGTGGTCCCGGCGTCCACGACGATCGTCGATCCGGGACGGACGCGGGCGACGGCCTGACGCGCGACCCTCTCCTTGCTCTCGGTCGCGAGGTCGTGACGTTCGCGCACCGGGGGTTCGGGGGCGGGGTTCGGCAGGGCGCCGCCGTATACGCGCTGGAGCTTCCCTTCGTCGGCGAGCTCGCGGAGATCCCGGCGGATGGCATCTTCCGACACCCCGAGTTCGTCGGCCACCGCCTTCGCGACGACCCTCCCGTCGCGGACGAGAAGATCGAGCAGGTGGTCTTTGCGCTGAGCGGCGAGCATATGTTTCCTCACGAAATTGCACGATTGTGCATGATTAAGACTACAGTCATCCCCATGACGAAACCACTCCTGATCTTGATCGCCGGCCCGTACCGCTCGGGCACGAACGGTGATCCAGCCCTCATCTCCCGGAATCTCGCCCGTCTCGAGGAGGCTTCGGGTCCGATCTTCCGCCTCGGACACGTGCCGATGATCGGCGAGTGGGTCGCGCTGCCGATCCTGCGCACGCTCGATGAAGCCGACGCCGAGGGCGGTGATGTGATGTACGAGACGGCGCACCGACTGCTGCAGCACTGCGACGCCGTCCTGCGGCTGCCGGGGGAGTCGTCCGGCGCCGACAAGGACGTCGAGATCGCGCTCGATCGCGGGCTCCCGGTCTATCGGTCGCTCGAGGAGATCCCTTCAGCTTCGACTCCGTAGGCTGGAGGCATGACCAAGAACCTCTGGACCATCCTCGGCGTCATCCTCGCCGTCGTGATCGCGTGGTGGATCGTGAGCGCGCTGTTCTCGGTCCTCGCGTTCATCTTCAAGCTCGGGATCGTCGCGGTCGTGGCCGTGGTGGTCTTCCTCGTGCTGCGGGGGATCTTCAGCCGCAGCGACGACTGACCAGACGTCACCGCGGGTAGGTCACGCCGCTCAGCTGCTCCGAGAGGTCCCAGCTGCGCGCGGCATCCGCCGTGCTCCGCAGCGGACGGTACAGGGCCTGCTCGGCCGGAGCGCCGCCCATGTGGCCAGGACCGCGCGGGCCGTACAGGCGGCCGGGCAGAGCGGACGACGACGCTGCCGCGAACAGTGCGGGCAACGCGGCGCTCTCGGCCGTGCCGACGATCAGCCCGTGCTGGGACGCCCACCGGATCACCCTCACCTCGACGGTGTCGTCGGCGCGACCGAGTTCCGGACGGGCGGCGAGCAGGCTCGTGGGGGCGACTCCGGGGTGGGACAGGTTCGACGTGATGCCCCATCCGAGCGCCTGGCTGCGGCGGTCGAGTTCGAGGCCGAACAGCCCGAGCGCGATCTTCGACTGCCGGTAAGCCCGCATCCCGTCGTAAGACTGCTCCCCGTTCGGATCCTGCCAGTCGATCGTTCCGCGGGCCGCGGCCACGCTCACCTGGGAGGTCACGCGCGCCTGCCCCGCGCTGAGCACGGGAAGAAGGTGTGCGACCAGGGCGAAGTGCCCGAGATGATTCGTCCCGTACTGCACCTCGAACCCGTCGGCCGTGGTCTGCCGGTCAGGCGGCGACATCACCCCGGCGTTGTTGATGAGCAGATGCACGGGGCTGCCGTCGCTCCGCATCGCCTCGCCGAACTCCGCCACGGAGTCGAGAGACGAGAGGTCGAGCGGCGAGGTCTGCACCTGCGCACCCGCCGCGGCGTCCCTGATGGTCGCGGCGGCGGCATCCCCCTTCTGCGGATTGCGCACGGGGAGCACGATCTCGGCTCCGGCACGGGCGAGACGCGTGGCGATGTGCAGGCCGATGCCGTCGCTCCCTCCCGTCACCATCGCACGGCGGCCGGCGAGAGAGGGGATGCGGATGTCGGGGATGCGCGGTCTCATGATGTGCTCCTTCGGGTCTCCCTCCAGCGTGCGTGCTGGGCGTCGCCGCAACCAGGACTCCCCATGCAGTGGATACCGGCACGGACGGATGCGAGGATCGGGGCGTCGGGAGGAGGGCCGGATGGTCATCGACAGGACGGCGCTCGCGGGGTTCCTGCGACTGCGGCGAGACAGTCTGCAACCGGAGGACGTGGGTTTGGCACGGGGGGCGCGACGGCGCACCGAGGGGCTCCGTCGCGAGGAAGTGGCCGCGCTCAGCCACATGTCGGCCGACTACTACGCGCGACTCGAACGGGGTGACGGGCCGCTGCCTTCGGAGCAGATGCTCGCCGCGATCGCCCAGGGGCTGCACCTCACGATCGACGAGCGCGACCACCTGTTCCGCCTCGCCGGACATCAACCGCCCGCGCGGGGCGGAGTCGGCGACCACATCGGACCGGGGATGCTGCGGATCCTCGACCGGCTGCAGGACACTCCGGCCGAGATCGTGAGCGAACTCGGAGAGACCCTGCGGCAGACGCCCCTCGGCGTAGCGCTCACCGGCGACACGGCACACCTCACCGGCATGGAGCGGAGCCTCGGTTATCGCTGGTTCCGCGAGCCATCCACGCGGGACCTGTACGACCCCGCCGAGCACGAGTTCCTGTCGCGGCTGTGGGTGTCTGGTCTGCGGGAGGTCATCGCCCGGCGGGGCCCCTCATCGCGCGCTGCCCGCATGGCCGACGCGCTGCAGGAGCACAGCGCGGAGTTCCGCGAGATCTGGGACCGTCATGAGGTCGGCCTCCGGCCCCGCGACACGAAGCGCTTCGTTCACCCCGACCTCGGGCCGCTCGAGCTGACGTGTCAGAGCCTCGTCGATCCCGAGCAGTCGCAGTTCCTTCTCGTCTACACCGCGATCCCGGGGTCGGAGAGCTATGAGAAGCTCGCTCTGCTGTCGACCCTGGCTCCCCGGGTCTTCGTGTAGGGGACCTTCGAATCGCGCAAATGGTGGGAAACGGCGTCCACAGCACCCGTTTGCGCGATTCGAGGCGAGAGGGCTACGCCTTCGCGAAGGAGCCGACGCGGTACTTCGCGGCGCGGTGCGTGTCCTGCACGCGGTCGCCACGGCCGTGGAGCTTGTTGCGGAGCGTTCCCGGTGCGTACTCCTCGGGGTAGACGCCGCGTTCGCGGAGCACCGGGATGACGTGCTCGATGATGTCCTGCCACGTGCCGGGGGTGACCGCATAGGCGAGGTTGAAGCCGTCGATGTCGGTCTCGTCGACCCAGGACTGCAGCTCGTCGGCGATCTCCTCGCCCGAGCCGACGATCGTGGGGCCGAGGCCGCCGATCGCGTTGTGGCGCCCGAAGTCGCCGACCGTCCACTCGCGACCGAGGTCGGCCTCTTCCTTGAGGTGCTGCAGCACCGACTGGATCGCGTTCGACTCGACGTTCCCGACCGGCTCGTCCTCGGCGTACTGCGAGAGATCGACGCCCATCCACCCCGACATGAAGGTGAGTGCGCCCTCCGGGCTGGCGTAGGAGAGGTACTCGGCGTGCTTCGCGGTCGCCTCTTCGCTCGTCGCTGCGGTGATCACGGTGAGCAGCGTGTAGATACGGGCGTCGTACCGGTCGCGACCTGCGGCCTCGAGCGCGTCGCGGATGCGCTTGACAGTGCCGGCGAGCACCTCTTTCGAGGGGGCGGCGACGAAGATCGCCTCGGCGTTCTCGGCCGCGAACTTCACTCCGCGGGGACTCGCGCCAGCCTGGTAGATCACCGGTGTGCGCTGCGGCGATGGCTCGGAGATGTGGATGCCCGGCACGCTGAAGTGCTTGCCCTCATGCCCGATCGGGTGCACCTTGCCGGGGTCGGTGAAGATGCCGCGCTCGCGGTCCTCCACCACCGCGTCGTCCTCCCACGAGCCCTCCCAGAGTTTGTAGAGCACCTCGACGTACTCGTCCGCGTGGTCGTAGCGGTCGTCGTGGGCGAGCTGGTCCTCCTGGCCCATGTTCCGTGCGGCGCTGGGCAGGTAACCGGTCACGACGTTCCAGCCGACGCGGCCCTGCGTGAGGTGGTCGAGTGTGCTGAGTCGTCGAGCGAACGGGTAGGGATGCTCGAACGCGGTGCCGGCCGTGATGCCGAAGCCGAGGTTCTCGGTCACCGCGGCCATCGCGCTGACCAGGAGGATCGGGTCGTTCACCGGCACCTGGGCGCCGTTGCGGATGGCGGCCTCGTTCGTGCCGCCGTACACGTCGTAGGTGCCGAGCACGTCGGCGATGAAGATGCCGTCGAAGGTCGCACTCTCCAGCAGCTTCGCCAGGTCGGTCCAGTACGAGATGGTGTTGTACTGCCGCGACCGGTCGTCGGGGTGGCGCCACAGCCCGGACGACTGGTGGGCGACGCAGTTCATGTCGAAGGCGTTGAAGCGGATCTGACGGGTCATGGGCTCCATGAAAGGCGAACCGCGCCGGGGAATCCAGGGTCGCCGACACGCACCGACACATTCGGGTGCGACAGCCTCCGCTCTGGCAGTCGGCGCACCCCGCGGGCTCTACCCTTGACTGGTGACCGACGAGACCGCGACAGCCCAGCGTCTGGTGCGGCGCTTCGCCCGCGAGACCAACCTGCTCGTGGCCGGTCGCGACTTCTCCGTCGTGGGAACGGATGCCGTGGCCGATGAGCTGCGTCGACTGCTGCCCGCGTTCGGTGCGCATCTCGGAAGCACCGGCACGGTCGGCCACGGAGTCGTCCTCGCACCGGGTGCGACGCCCGAGATCCTGCTTGACGGCAAGGCTCTCCCTGCGCGTGAGACGGCTCACGACCGTGTCGATGCGGCCGGACGTCACATGCCCGTCGCCACCGATCGCGCGCGACGCCTGCGCGAGGCCGGCACGGTGAAGGGTGTGCGGATCGGCATCGCGATGGTGCTGGAGCCGAAGACCGCCCAGCTCGCCCTGCTGCTGCGGGATGCCGGAGCGACGGTCGCCGTCTACGCCCACCCGGATGAGATCGACGTCGAGGTCGCCCAGGTGCTGCGATCCCGCGGAATCCCCGTCGACGGTGACCCGGCCCTGTCGGCAGCTGCGGAGCGCGCCGCCGCCGTGGCCTTCCTGCGCCGCGGCTTCGACCTGCTGCTCGACGACGGCTCCCACCTGATCCGTCTCGCGCACGAGGAGGGGATCGCGGCCGGGCTGCGCGGCGCGGCCGAGGAGACCACGAGTGGACTCACGCCCCTGCGGCTCATGGAGCGCGAAGGAGTGCTCGAGATCCCGGTCATCGCGGTGAACGACGCCCTCACCAAGACCTCCTTCGACAACCGCTACGGCACCGGGCAGTCCTGCGTGTTCGCGATCGCCGACGCCCTGGACGACGCCGGCATCGACCTTCGCGACCAGCCGGCCGTGGTCGTGGGCTACGGGCCCGTAGGAGAGGGCGTCGCCGCCCACCTGCGGGCGCTGGGCGTGCAGGTCGGCGTCACCGAGACCGACCCGGTGCGCGCACTTCGCGCCACGCACGACGGCTACCGCATCGGGCGTCTGCACGACCTCGCCCCCGGAGCGCTCGTCGTCTCGGCCACCGGTGCGCCGCACACGGTCGATGCCGAGGTGCTGCTCACGGCGGCGATCGTCGCGGTCGCCGGCGGTGTTCCGCACGAGGTCGACCTCGATGTGTCGACGCTGCAGTCGTACGCAGGAGCGGACGGGCAGAGATCGCCGTTCGTCGAGCGTGCGGGAGACGGCGCGCTCGTGATCGCGAGGGCCGGATGCGTGAACCTCGCAGCCGGCGAGGGCAACCCGATCGAGATCATGGATCTGTCGTTCGCCGTGCAGTTGTACGCCGTCGAGCACCTGCTCTCGCTCGCGCTGCCCGTCGGAGTGCATGCCCTTCCCGCCGAGGCCGACACCGCCATCGGCACGGCCGCTCTCGCCCTGCGCGGAGAGCGCATCGACCAGCGCAGCGCCGCCCAGATCGACGCGCTGCGCGAATGGCGCTCGCCGCGTTTCCGAGGAGAGTCCGCATGACCGCCGTGACCGTCTACTCCGCGGGGCTCGTCGTGCCGATCACCGCCCCGCCGATCGTCGACGGTGCGGTCGCCGTGCGCGACGGACGGATCATGCACGTGGGCGAACGCGAGTGGGTGCTGCGGTCGCTCTCGGAACGCGGGATCGAGGCGGAGGAGGTGCACTGGCACGGCGTGCTCACCCCCGGTCTCGTGAACGCGCACACCCACCTGCAGTACACGGGCATGGCCTCGGTCGGGCGCGGGCAGTACGACGGCTTCGACGACTGGGTGCGCGCGTTCGATCCGGTCTACGAAGGTGGGCGCGACTGGGCGGTGGACGCGGCCGACGGTGCCGCACAGGCACTGCGTTTCGGCACGACGGCCGTTGCGGATGTCGTGACCGACAGGGCGGCAGCGACCGCATTGCACGACGCCCGCCTGCACGGCATCACCTACTGGGAGGTGATGAGCTGGACCAACGCCGACTGGGCTCGCACCGGGCGCGAGCAGGTGGAGCAGGCGCTCGACGCGCTGCCGACGCCGCCGGGGACGGGCCTCTCACCCCACGCTCCCTACTCGCTCGACATCGAGCCGCTGCTGGAGATCCCCGACATCGTGCGCGAGCGCGGCGGACGCATCCACATCCACCTCGGCGAGGCTGCTTTCGAGAGCGAGTTCGCGCATGAGCACCCGCAGGCCTGGCACACGGCGGGGCTCGCGAGCTTCCAGGAGCTGCGCAAGGCCGGATTCGGCACCAGCGCCACCGAGTTCGTCGATCAGCTCGGCGTGCTCGGACCGGACTGCCACATCGCGCACGGGGTGTACATGAGCGCCAGGGACCGTGCCATCCTCCGGGAGCGCCGCACCACCGTGGCGCTGTGCCCGCGATCGAACGCCGTCATCGGGCTCGAGGAACCCCCGATCGCCGCGTACCTGCGCGAGGGCAGCCCGATCGCCGTCGGCACCGACTCGTTGTCGTCGAGCCCCTCGCTCGATGTGCTGGCCGATGTGGCCGAGCTCGCGCGCATCGCCCGCTCGCAGGGGTACACCGACCGCGACCTGCACGCCCGCCTGCTGGGTGCGGCCACCCTCGGAGGGGCGCACGCCATGGGCATCGACGTCGGTCCCGACCGCACCGGGTACCTCGCGGTGGGGGCACTCGCCGACCTCACGTTCTTCGACGTCCCGTCAGGCCCCGATGCCGTGGTCGAACTCGTCGAGCACGGGGCGGGCCGCACGGCCGCCACCATCATCTCCGGCGAGGTCCGCTACGCCGTCGACTCCTTCCCCGAAACCGGAGCACCCGCATGACACAGCGCCCCGCAACCGCCGAACGGCTCGACCTCGCCCCGCACCCCGAGGGCGGCTGGTTCCGTCGCACCTGGACGAGCCCGCTTCCCGTCGAGACGCCGAACGGTCCGCGCCCGGCGGCCACCTGCATCCACTACCTGCTGCTGCCGTCGGAACGGAGTGAGTGGCACGTCGTGACCAGCGACGAGCTGTGGCTGTGGCACGGCCCGGGGCGGCTCGAACTGAGTCTCGGTGGCGACGGCGCGGAGCCGGGGGTGGCGACCCCGGTGGTGCTCGGACCCGACGACGCGGCGCAGGTGCTCGTGCCCGCCGGTGTCTGGCAGGCCGCGCGGCCGCTCGACGCCGACGAGGTGCTGGTGTCGTGCTTCGTGTCGCCAGGTTTCGACTTCGCCGATTGGCGACTCGCCGCATCGCCTACTCTGTAGAGGCAGACCCGCCTCGACACCTGGCGGACCCGCCCTGCCCCGCGCTCTCCTCCCTACCCTTCTTCGCCCTGGAGTCATCGTGCCCTTCGCCCTCTCCCTCCGCCGCGCAGCCGCCGTCACCGCTGCGGCCGCCGCCATCGCGCTCACTCTCTCCGCGTGCACCTCGCCGTCCTCCGACTCCGGCAGCGGTGACGGGTCGGGCCTCTCGACCGTGACCGAGGGCAAGCTCACGATCGCCACCGGCGAGCCCAACTACGAGCCGTGGTTCGTCGACGACGACCCCTCCAACGGCGAGGGCTTCGAGGGCGCGGTCGCGAACGCGGTCGCCGAGCAGCTCGGGTACGCGGCCGACGACATCGTCTGGGTGCGCACCACCTTCGACGGCGCCATCGCTCCCGGTCCCAAGGACTGGGACATCAATCTGCAGCAGTTCTCCATCACCGACGACCGCAAGAAGGCCGTCGACTTCTCGTCGCCGTACTACACGACCACCCAGGCCGTCGTGGCAGTGGGCGATTCGCCCGCCGCATCCGCGACCACCATCGACGAGCTCAAGGCCACCAAGGTCGGCGTCGCCAGCGGCACCACGAGCTACACGGTCGCGAAGGCTCAGATCGGCGAAGGCAACCTCAGTGTCTTCAACTCGGTCGACGACGTCGTGCTCGCGCTCAAGGGCGGTCAGATCGACGCCATGATCACCGACCTCCCCGGTGCCTTCTACGTCGTCGGCGCTCAGCTCGACGACGGCGTGGTCACCGGACAGTTCGCCGACGCGAACGGCGGAGACGACTTCGGCATCGTGCTGCCCAAGGGCTCCGCCCTCACGGCCGACGTCACCAAGGCGGTCGACGCCCTGCGCGAAGACGGCACGCTCGACGAGCTGCAGCAGAAGTGGCTCAGCGACGCGGTCGACGTCCCCGTCCTCAAATGACCTCGACGTCCGTCGACGCGCAGTGGCAGCCGAGCGAGCTCGAGCTGTCACGCCGCGCTCTGCGGCGCCGGGCCACCACGCGCTCGGTCCTGATCGCCTTCGGCAGCAGCCTCGCGCTCGCCGTGGTGCTGATCGTCGTCGTCGTCAACACGCCCGGTTGGGCGATCGTCAGCCAGACGTTCTTCGACCCCCAGGTGGCGCTCGAGAGCATCGGTCCGATCTTCCAGGGGCTGCTCGTCAACCTGCTCGTACTCGTCATCGCCGTGGTCTGCGTCGCGATCCTCGGCACGCTCCTGGCCACCCTGCGCTCTTTGCGTGGCCCCGTGTTCTTCCCGCTGCGTGCGCTCGCTGCGGCGTACACCGACTTCTTCCGCGGCATCCCGCTGCTGATCGTGCTGTACCTGGTGGGCTTCGGCATCCCCGCGCTCGGGATCTTCCCGCGCATGCCCGCGATGTTCTGGGGCACGATCGCGCTGGTCCTCACCTACTCCGCGTACGTCGCCGAGGTGCTCAGGGCCGGCATGGAGGCGGTGCACCCCTCGCAGCGCATCGCCGCGCGCTCGCTCGGACTCACGCACGGGCAGACGCTGCGGATCGTCGTGATCCCGCAGGGCGTCCGCAAGGTCGTGCCCGCACTCATGAACGACTTCGTGTCGATGCAGAAGGACGTGGGTCTGATCTCCGTCCTCGGTGCGGTCGATGCCGTCAGGGCCGCGCAGCTGATGGTCGCCGAGACCTACAACTTCACCCCCTACGTCGTGGCCGGCCTCATGTTCATCGTGCTCAGCTGGCCGATGATCCGCCTGACCGACGTCGTCACGGCACGTCTGAACAAGCGCGAGCAGGCCGGAGGAGTCGTATGAGCGTGCCGGTGATCGAAGCCAAGGGCGTGCGCAAGCGCTTCGGCGACCACGACGTGCTGCGCGGCATCGACCTCTCGGTCGGCACGCACGAGGTGGTCGTGCTGATAGGCGCATCGGGTTCGGGCAAGTCGACGCTGCTCAAGACGATGAACCTCATCGAGGGGATCGACGACGGGCAGATCTTCCTCTCGGGGGAGGACATCACCGACCCGCGGGTGGATGCCGACGCCGTACGGGGGCGGATCGGGGTCGTGTTCCAGCACTTCAACCTGTTCCCGCATCTCACCGTGCTCGACAACGTCACGCTCGCCGCGGTCCGCGTGCACGGGATGCGCAAGGCCGAGGCGCGGGCGAAGGCGCGCGCGCTGCTCGAGACGCTCGGGCTCGGCGCCAAGGCCGACGAGTACCCCGACCGGCTCTCGGGCGGACAGCAGCAGCGCGTCGCGATCGTGCGGGCGATCCTCACGCAGCCCGAGGTGCTGCTGCTCGACGAGATCACCAGCGCGCTCGACCCGCAGCTGGTCGGCGAGGTGCTCGACCTGGTGCGCGAGCTGAAGGTCCAGGGCGCCACGATCGTGATGGCCACCCACGAGATGTCGTTCGCCCGCGAGGTGGCCGACCGCATCGTGTTCCTCGAGCACGGCGTGGTCGTCGAGCAGGGTCCGCCCTCGCAGGTGTTCGACGCCCCGCAGCAGCCGGCCACGGCGGAGTTCCTGGCCCGCGTGCGGCACTGACACCCGCCAGGATCCGCACGCGCCGACTTCATCCGATCGACGGATAGAAGCGGTACTGAGGGTGGATGTGTGCCCTCGGGCGTTCGTGTTGAGCTTGAGATCTCCGCTGAATCCTCGAGAGGTCTCCTTTGAGCACGCCCCACATCATCCCGTCATTCTCTGCGCCGACGGAGGACGCTTCGGTCGCAGACTCCGGCGACCGTCCGCGACGCGGAGGAGCCACCTCCACGGGTAGGCGCCGTATCGTCGGCGTGGATGTCGCGCGTGGACTCGCGCTGGTCGGGATGTTCGGCGCCCACCTGATGGTCGCAAGCGGTCCTGACTTCACTCTCTCGGATCCGTCGACGTGGCTGGACATCGTCAACGGGCGCTCCTCGATCCTGTTCGCCCTGCTGGCGGGGGTATCTCTCGCGCTGATGACCGGCGGTGCGCAGAACGCGACTGCGGACGAGCTGCGGAGGATCCGGTTGCGCCTGGTCGGTCGAGGAGCGGCGATCTTCGTGATCGGGCTGCTGGTCGAGCTGTTGGGCTCCGGGATCGCCGTGATCCTCACGCTGTACGGCGTGCTGTACATCCTGGCGGCGTTCACGGTGCACCTGCGCACCAGGGTGCTGGTGATCGCGGGGGCGGCGCTCGGCATCCTCGGTCCTCCGCTGCTCGCTCTGATCGGCACGCTCTCGCCGGATCTCGGTGGCCCTGGGCTGTCGCTGGTGCTGTTCGGCACCTACCCGATCACGGTGTGGGCGGCGCTGCTCTGCGCAGGTCTGGTCATCGGCCGCCTCGATCTGACCCGCGTGAAGACGGCTGTGGTCATGCTCGTCTGCGGTGGGCTGGTGGCGATCGGCGGATACACGCTGGGTGGGCTGCTCACGCCGCCGCAGCAGGATGTCACGACGTCGATCTCCGCTTCCGGTTCGGGTTCGGGCTCGGGTTCGGGCTCGATGAGCATGGTCCCGGGTGACGAGGTCGACATCTCCGGGCTGACGTGCCAGACGAGCGACGGTATCGTCGCCTGCTTCGCGCCGGAGAAGGCCTCGCTGTTCGGTGGCGACGGCGGTGGCGACGTCGACGGCCAGTCGTACTTCGACCGGGTGGCGTCGCAGGACCCGCCGGCGAAGATGCTCGAGGCCGTCACCAACTTCTCCGCCCACTCCGGCGGGGTGCTCGAGATCCTCGCATCCGGCGGATTCGCGGTGGCGATCCTCGGGCTGTGCCTGATCGTCACCCGCTACGCGAGGTGGGCGGTGGCACCACTGGCCGCCTATGGTGCTGTGCCCCTCACCGGCTACGTCATCCAGGCGATCCTCATCCTGGCGGGTGCGGCGACCTGGCTCCCGAACCCGGTGCTTCCCTGGATCGCGTTGTCGCTGCTGATGATGGCCGGCGCACTCGTCTGGACGCGCACGGTCGGCAAGGGTCCGCTCGAACGGCTCACGGCGCGTGCGGCCGATGTCATGGCGCTGACCGTGAAGGGGAAGAGCCGGGCCTGAGGACTGCCTCGTTTCGAGGAGGGGCGACAGCGAGGCGGAAGGGCCGGGGGAGGGCGGAGCTCAGGCGAGCTCTTCCTCCTCCGGACGTCGTGGGCTCGGGTCGGGCGGAATGATCTCGATTGGCGGTGCGGCCGTGCGCTGTGCCCGCCACCAGATCACGAAGCCGACCGCGGTGAAGACACCGTAGAAGACGTACATGAGACCGGTCGCGTAGTAGCCCGAGCCGAACAGCAGCGGCACCCCGACCACGTCGACGGCGATCCAGATCAGCCAGAACTCGGTCCAGCCCTTCGCCATGCCGTACGTCGCGAGCAGCGACCCGACGAACGTCCAGGCGTCGGCCCAGACCGGCTCCCACGATCCGAGCAGCCGGAAGAGCGGGGTCAGGGCGACTGTGCCGACGATCATCACCAGCACGATGCCGATGCGCGCGCCGGTTGGAGCCCAGCGGGGGACGACGCGTCCCCCGTCAAGATTTCGCCAGCGGATCCAGCCGTAGATGGCCACGGCGATGAACATGATCTGCCGACCGGCCTGCCCGAGCAGGTGCGGCAGCGACGGGTCGGGGCTCAGCGCTGAGCCCAGGAAGACCGTGAGAAGCAGCAGGTTGCCGATGATGCCGACCGGCCACGCCCACACCTTGCGGCGCATCCCGCCGAGGGCGCTCGCGAGGCCGAACGCGTTGCCCACGACCTCACGCACGAGGAGGGTCTGCCCGCCCGGCAGGATCCACTGCGAGTTGAAGGCTTCGACGAACCACTGCAGCAGGTCCATCGTCAGGATCCGGTGCGGGGTTCGGTGCGGGGTTCGGTGCCGGGTTCGGCGCGATCGTCGAGCATGAGTTGCAGCATGCTCAGATCGAGCCAGCGTCCGAACTTCGCGCCGACCTGCGGCATGCGCCCGACCTCGACGAAGCCCAGTCGCTCGTGCAGGGCGATGGAGGCCGCGTTGCCGCTCTCGACCCCCGCGATCATCACGTGCATCCCGGCCACCCTGGCACGCTCGAGGAGGGCCGTCATCAGCGTGGTGCCGATGCCCCGACCATGCTGGCCGTCCCGCACGTACACCGAGTGCTCGACCGTGTGACGGTATCCGCTGTGCGGGCGCCACTGCGCGTAGGAGGCATAGCCCAGCACCCCGGTGTCGTCGACGGCCACGATGACCGGAAAGCCACGGACGGTGCGACCGGCGAGCCAGGCGGTGCGGTCGGCGAGGTCGACAGCCTCTTCGTTCCAGATCGCGGTGGTGTGCAGCACGGCATGGTTGTGGATCGCGGTGATCGTCTCGAGATCGGCAGTCTCGGCATCCCTGATTCGCACGGCTGTCATCGGCGGGCGGTCTCTCTTCTTCTGCGCTTCGGGTGCGCATCCTTCATCGGCGCTCGGGTGCGCATCGCCGACGCTAGCAGGAGGAGCGCTGTTCGGGCGCGCTGCGACCGAACAGTTACGAGAGGCGAGGTGCGGCCACCGCTCTTGTCCCCCGAACGGCCTACAGACGCGCGCAAAGATCATGTCTACTGTGTAGAACGTATTGTTTTAGTTGGCGGGTGCATCGGAGGATCTCATGTCGCTGGAACACGCGCGTCGCGCAACCTGGCGCACAAGAGCGGCCAGCGCGCTGATCGCACTCGTCCTGTCCGGGGTGGGAGTTCTCGCCTTGGCGGGCCCTGCCGCAGCCGCGCCGAGTGATTGCCCATCCGGGTACACGTGCAGTTACTCGGGTTACAACTACACCAACGACGCATGGCAGCAGCCATCCACGCACAAGTTCGCGAACTGCGTGGATGTCATGGCCATCGGCTGGAGGTCCTACGGCAACGTCATCTCCTCCACCTTCAACAACGGGCGCTCCCAGAACTCCTACCTCTACAAAGGACAGAACCAGACAGGAGGGAAGGGCCTCCTTATCCTCCGGGGGCAGGGCTTCGGCAATGTGGGTAGCTACAACGACGAGATCGAGTCGGGATACTTCAGCGGCACCCTCAGTAGCGTTGGTTCGGCTCTATGCCGGTGACTTCTCCGCGCGTAGGTGGCCGCCTGGTCATGGCGACCGTCCTTGTGGTCACGGTTGCCGGGGGTCTGGTGGGGTGTACCGCGTCCGACAGTGAGACGGATGCGGGGGTGAGGAATCAAGCGGCTTGGAAGATGCCTCTTGATGAGTTCGTCGTGTATTCCCCGGACCTGGACAACTATGCGGAGCAGTTGTTGATCTCGGATTGTCTGGGTGCGCAGGGGTATGAGTGGCCGGTGCCGTGGCAGGATACCGACTTCCCCCGTGCGGAAGACTTCAACCGGGTAGGTCTGCGGCTGTTCAATCTGGAACTGGCAAAGAAGTGGGGTTACCATTTCGCGCGGCTGGATGATCCGGAGAGCGCTGAGCTGTGGTTGACATACACAGAGACAGTGGATTCGTACTTTCCGAATCAGGAACTGGATGACGCGCTCGTGGCCTGCACTGACAAGATCCGCGCGAAAGACAAGGACTTCGCATCCACCGCCGACGGGCTGAACTACAACGCTGAGCTATCCGCCCAGGCTTGGGACATCGTGGAGCAGGATCCGGATGTGGTCAAGGCGGTGAAAGCCTGGCGGGAGTGTCTGACCCCACGGGTGGATTACGCGGTGACTCAGGAGCAACCTTGGGAAGGAGCTCCTTATGAGGTGGCAGAGGTGTGGGGTGCGGTGACCGGGTCGTCGTCCGCGCCTTCGGCGGAGGAGCTTGCTGCGGCTGTTGCTGATGCGGAGTGCCAGGAGTCGAGTGGGTGGGCCTCGCTCTGGTATGAGCGGAATTGGGAGGAGCAGGAGAAGCTCGTCGCGGAGAACAGGGACAAGCTCGATCGGATCCGTGCGGACGCGATCGAACGGAAGAAGAAGCTGTTGACGATCGTGGCGGAGAACGCGCCAGCCGCGCCCTAGAGAGGCGGCGCGAGAGTTGGCTCGGTAACGAGCCTTGGCCGATCAGTGAGTGATGAGAGTCCGATGGATGAAGTCCGATGGATGAAGTAGGTGTGCCGGAGACGGCGAGACGGTCCCGTTGGATGGCCGTGATCGCTGTGGTGCTGATCGTGGCGCTGATTGGGGCGGGATTCTGGTTTGCTGCGCAGTTCCAGTCTTCGGCGCAGCAGGAGGCTAATGCCAAGGCGCCCGCCCCCGGGCCGGTCTTCGCGGAAGTCACGCAGGGTTCGCTGGCCGGAGAGGTTGGCTTCACCGGGCAGGCGGGGCCGTCGACGCAGACTCCGGTGACGGTGCTTCCGGTCGCGGATGCGTCGCTCACCGTCGTCACCGGACGCCCATTGGCGACGGGTGCAACCGCTTCTTCGGGGCAGGTTCTCACCGAGGTCAATGGGCGCCCTCTCTTCGGTGTGCAATCGGCTTTCTCCTTCTATCGCGACATGGGCGTCGGGGATCGTGGACCGGATGTCGAAGCATTACAGGCCGCACTGGTGGCGCGGTCGTACCAGCTCAACGCTGATGGGCGATTCGGAAGCGAGACGGCCACGGCGGTGAAGCGCTGGTATCAGGACAGCGGCTATGAAGCCCCCACTCGCAGTGCCGCGGCAGAAAAGACGAGCCCGGGAGAGGGCGAGAAGTCGGCGGAGACGAGCGCGAAGGTGCCGACTGCTGAGGGGTATGTTCCTGTCGCCGAAATTCTGGCGATGCCTTCGGCGTCCGCTCAGGTCGTGCAGGGCGTTCAGGTCGGACAGCGTCTGGCGGCGGAGGGCGTGCCGGACTTCATCCTCGGGTCGGCGGATCTGGTGGTCACGATCACGGTTCCCGTCACCGATCTCGGGGAGGTGGTCGCAGGAGACGCGGCTGTGATCTCGATCGGTGGCACTGAGGTCGAGGGCACTGTGGGGGACATCCGCCCCTCCGGCTCGGCCGAAGACCCAGAGGGAACGGGCGCAAGCGCGGACGCGGAACAGGTCGCACCTGAGGTCACTTTCGCCGTGGTCCCGAAGGCAGCACTGCCGGGATCGGCCGGGCGGGCGCGGGTGACAGTGGTCAAGCAGATCGTGGCCGAGGACGCTTTGATCGTCCCGGTTCTCGCAGTCTCGGACCGAGGGCCTGACAAGACTGTTCTGACAAAGCAGCAGGCGGACGGAACGCTCTTCGAGGTGCCGGTCACGGTCCTGGGCACACTGCAGGGCGAGGTCGCCGTCGAGCCGCTCGAAGAAGGCGCCCTGGAGACCGGCGACCTGGTTCGAGTCGGTTGACGTGACGCTGATTCAGTTACGGGGAGTGCGTCGGACGTACTCGTCGGCAGGTCGGCCCGATGTCGATGCACTGCGCGGTATCGACCTGGAGATCGACCAGGGGGAGTTCGTTGCGATCGTTGGGCCATCGGGCGGTGGCAAGACGACACTGATGAACATTCTGGGTCTCCTCGACGACCCGACGGCGGGCAGCTATGTTCTCGACGGCGAGGAGGCTCGTGCCGGCGACGGCCGCCGTGCGGCGAGCGTGCGGGCACGGACGATCGGATTCGTGTTCCAGGCCTTCCATCTTCTCGAGGCCAGACCAGCCGTCGACAGCGTCGAGCTGAACCTGCTCTACCGGGGCGTGCCGCGTGTCGAGCGGCGTGAGAGTGTCCTCCGCGCCATCGACTCTGTCGGGCTCGCGGAACGCGCGTTCCAGAGCACCTCGACGCTGTCGGGCGGGCAGCGTCAACGCATCGCGATCGCCCGGGCGATCGCCGGGGACGCGAAACTGATCCTTGCCGACGAGCCGACCGGAAACCTCGACTCGGTCAACGCCGCTCGTGTTCTGGACGAGCTTGGACGCATCAATCGCGACGGGGCGACGGTCGTCGTCGTCACTCATTCGGCTGAGGTCGCGGCCCGGGCGCGTCGTGTGGTCCACATCGCCGACGGGGCGATCGTGTCCGACGAGCGACAGCCCGGCACCGGAGCGGATCCGGCACCCAAAGAGTCCGGGGATAGGTCGCTGGCTTCTGCAGTCGACGAGGGGCCCTTCCCTGTTCCGGGCGACGACGAGCAGGCGCAGCTCACCGGGCGCATCCGACTCGCCGACATACTGCGCGACGCCTGGGCGTCGGTGATGTCGAGAAAGTACCAATCGATCGGACAGGGGCTCGCCGTCGCCATTGCCGTGGCATTGACGATCACCACCCTCGGGCTTTCGGCATCGGCACGGGCCCAAGTGTCCGCCACGTTCGATGCTCACCTGAACCGCGAGGTCTCGGCGACGTGGTCGACGGGAGCCAAGCACTCGCTTCCGCCCGAGGAGGTTCCGCAGGCGATCGAGCGACTCAGCGGAGTGGATGCGGCCGCGGTCGTCATCGATCTCAATGTCAGCACGGTCTCGACGTTCGCGGAGGCACGCCAGATCCGGCCGCACGTCGCCATCGGAGACATCGTCGGCGCTGCGCGTCTCACCGTCGATGAGGCACCGTGGCATGAGGGACCTCTGGCTGCCGGTGAGGCCTACGTCGGAGATCTTCTCGCGAAGGACATGCAACTCAGCAGCATCGACGGCGCCCCCACGATCTCGGTTGATGGCATCACCTATGTCGTCGCCGGCATCATCACCACGTCCTCGCGCCTCCCCCTGCTCCGCGGTGAAGTGGTCGTCGGACCCCGCGACGACATCACGGCGAAAGGGGCCGTCGATGTGACGATGTTGGCCGTGACTTCCTCCGGCGCAGCGCAGCAGGTCGCCAAGCAGTTGCCTTCGGCACTGAACCCGTACGAGCCGGACCGGATCGTCGTCGCTGCGCCGACCGATTCTGCACAATTGAGAGGACAGGTCGAACAAGGGGTGCAGGCCACCCTCACCGCGTTCACGCTGCTCGCGCTGATCGTCGCGATCGCCGCACTCATGAACGCCACGCTCCTCGCTGTCAACGCACGCCGGGGTGAGATCGGCATGCGCAAAGCGCTCGGAGCCCGAGACCGACAGATCGGGGAACTCATCACCCTCGAATCCGCAATCGTCGGTGTCGTCGGAGGGGCCGCAGGTCTCGTGCTCGGCATGGCGGCAATCCTCGTCGTCACAGTGAGCCAACGATGGGCGCCCGTGTTCGATATCGTGCTGCTTCCCATCGCCATTGCCGTCGGCCTGATCGTCGGTGCCGGAGGAGGTGGATTGGCCTCCATCCGCGCCGCGCGTCTGCGCCCCGCCGAGAATCTCCGCAGCTGACATCCCTGCTGGACGTCGTGCGGGCGCGCTGCGGCCGAACAGTTACGAGGAGCGGCGCGCCGGTGTCGTGCTGACGGCCTCGCGCACGAGGATCGCTCGCCGCATGTCGGCCATGATCGGATCGAAGAACCGCTCCCGGTAGCGTGCCTCGCTCACAGCGGAGAACACGAAGGGGAGGGCGGCGATCACGGCGAGCAGAGTGGCGGCCTTGAGCAGGTTGACGGTGAGCGGCAGCTTCGCCCCGAAGAACTCCAGGGGCTGCACCGCGAGCGGCTGGGCGGCGCTGCCGGGACCGAGCCAGATGCCGACGACGCCCTGGGGGATCGCGATGCCTCCGATCACGATCAGCAGCGCCGCGAGGAGCCCGGCGAAGAACAGCGCCTGCACGAGTTGCGCGACGGTCATCGCGAGCAGGATGTTGATGCGCTGCGGAGCGTGCAGGCGCCCCGGTCGCCCGGGTGCGGGACGCCCCTCCGCCGGGGTGCCGACGAGCAGGGCGGCTCGCTGCTCCGCGGTCGGCGCGTGCGCGTGGTCATCGATCTCCGACGCGCTGACGCGCAGCACGACGATGCCGGCGAGCACCGCGACGACGAGGCCGACGAGGGCGATCGATCCCCATGACAGCGCGGAGGCCATCTGCCAGACCTCGGCAGAGAAGAACGAGAAAACCACCAGCATGAGGATCACGGGCAGCGCGATCGACGCCATGTGCCCGATCGCCGACGCATTGCGCACCGCCAGGCGCGAGGCCCAGGAGATCATGGCACCGCCGCCCATGCCGGTCACCAGGATGCAGAGGGCGAGCACGAGCGCCGTGCGGAGGACCGGGCCCACGGTTGAATTCGGGTGGGTGCTGTAGTCGTAGACGATCGTGAAGGCGAGGCTGACGGCGATCAGGACGAGGGCGACCGCCGTGCCGATCCCCGCAGGGAGACGCCGCAGCAGGGCTCGGACGAGGAAGTAGGCGGCCCAGGCGAGGCCCACCGCCAGCAGGAAGATCGTGAGGGCGAGGGGGACGATAAGGAGCTCCCACCCGATCGAGTCGTCGTCGAGGGCGAAGTCGAACACGACCTCGATCCCGTCCTGGAAGAGGTAGGCGGCCACCGCGACCCAGGCGATGAGGGGGGCGACGCGACGGGGGAGGTCGGTGAACCAGCGCCGCAACGGCACGAAGGTCGGAAGCCCCTGCTCGCGGAACCAGCGGTCGGCGTCGCGCTTCGTGCTGCGGGACTTCGGCGACGGCGAGCTGGCGGACATGGCGATGAGACTACGGCACGGCGGCGCATCGACTTATCCACACCCCTCCAATATATCGAAGATATGTTCTAAACTGAGAGCATGACGAACCCGCATCTGAGCCCCCTCCTCGAGGCCGTGGAGTGCCTCGAAGACGTGTGGGCGGATGCGTCGAACGCGGCCGAGCTGACCAGAGCACAGCTGCTCGAGGCGCATCGCACGATGGGGCTGGTGCAGCGTCGACTCGACGGCATCCACGCCGAGATCGCGGCGAGCATCGCGCGGGAGTCGCGCCCCGAGCTGGGAGCGGCGAGCCTGGCGAAGGAGCAGGGGTTCCGCAGCCCTGCGACCATGATCGCGGCGACGACCGGCGGATCGACGGGAGATGCGGTGCGCCTGGTGAAGGTGGGGGAGGCCACGGCTCCCCGGGCGAACCTCCTGGGCGAACCGCTGCCGCCGCGTTATCCCGCGGTGCAACAGGCGATCGGCGCGGGCGCGCTGAGCGCCGCAGCAGCAGCGTCGATCGTGACCCTGCTCGATCGGGCCCGGCTGAAGGTCGGTCTGGAGCGGATCATCGAGGCCGAGCGACTGCTCGTCGAACGCGCCGCGGAGCTGTCGCTCGACGACGTGCGCAAGCTGGTCGTGCACGCCGAGGCCTGGCTCGATCCCGACGGTGTGGCTCCGCGCGAAGACGAGGCTCGTTCACGGCGCTCGCTGACGATGTTCGAGCGCGACGGGTCGCTGCACCTGACGCTGCAGACCGATGTCGCCTCCGGCGCGCCGGTGAAAGCGGCGATCCAGGCCTACGTCACTGCGACGTTCCAGGCCAGGGCGCACGTGCTCGATCCCGAGGCGCCCGATGCCGATCGACGCACGGTCGCGATGCTCCAGGCCGACGCGTTCGTCGAGATCTGCGCACACGCGAGCGGATGCGACAACGGCGGTCTCCCCGTGTCCGGAGCGACGGTCGTCGTGCGGGTGGGGCTCGACGAGCTGACCGGCGGCACCGGGTTCGCGACGGTCGACGGCCTCGGTGAGCCCGTCAGCATCGCCGCCTGTCGCCGGATGGCGGCGGGCGGTGGCATCATCCCCGTCGTGCTCGGAGGTGGAGGCGAGATCCTCGACTGGGGTCGTGAGAAGCGGCTGTTCACCCGTGCTCAGCGGCTCGCGCTGGTGGAGCGTGACGGCGGCTGTGTGATGTGCGGGCTCGCGCCGCAGCTGACCAGGGCGCATCACCTGCGTTGGTGGCAGCGGGATGCCGGGCCGACCGACCTCGACAACGGGGTGCTGCTCTGCGAGAGCTGTCACCACCGCATCCACGACAACGACTGGGAGATCAGGATCGAGGGGGTCGGGGTCGCGGCACGGGTGTGGCTCATCCCACCGCCCAACGTCGATCCGGAACGCAGACCGAGACTCGGGGGTCGAGCGCGCTACGACATCGCAGCGTGACTGCGTGTCGCGCGGGTGTGTGCGTGGAGTGAGGCGCGGGCGTGCGGGTTCGACTAGGACGAGGGTGCGGCTCGAGAGCGGCACGTCGCATCCCCCGCACGGCGGATAGTCGCGAGACGGCCGACTCGGAATCAGACGTGCACGTCGGCGGGGGAGGTCTCGCCCTCGTGGAAGCTGGGGGTCTTGCCGAAGAGCCGTGCGATGCCGAGCACGATCACGACGATCAGCAGTCCCAGTGCGAGGCCCGCGATCGCCGACACGAGCGTCTCGACCAGCCAGACCACGAATCCGCCGGCCGGCTCCAGGGCGTGCTCGATCCCGTGCAGCAGGTCGGTGGTGACGTGCAGCCCCACCTCGCCCAGGTTCACGAGCACCAGGTGGCCGCCGACCCAGAGCATCGCGACCGTGCCGAGGATGCTGATGAAGCGGAACACCGCCGGCATCGAGCGCACGATCCTGGTGCCGGTGTGGCGCACGCGCTGCACCGGATTCTTCGCCATCCTCAAGCCGATGTCGTCGATCTTCACGAGCAGCGCGACCGCACCGTAGACGACGCCCGTCATGAGGAGGGCGATCACGGCGAGGATGGCCAGCGTCGCCCAGATGTCGAGCCCCTTCTCGAGGCTCGCGAGCGAGATGAGCATGATCTCGGTGGAGAGGATCAGGTCGGTGCGCACGGCGCCCAGCACGAGCTTCCTCTCGTCGCGCGCGCCCTCGTCGGCGTGGCCGTGCTGCACGCCGAACCACTCCAGCACCTTCTCCGCGCCCTCGAAGCAGAGGTAGGCCCCACCGAGAATCAGCAGATAAGGCAGCACCCACGGCGCGAACGCGGTGAGCAGCAACGCCACCGGGATGATGATCAGGAACTTGTTCGCCAGCGAGCCCAGGGCGATCTTGCCGACGACGGGCAGCTCCCTCGCCGGAGTGAGTCCCTGCACGTACTGCGGGGTCACCGCGGCATCGTCGATCACGACGCCCGCCGCCTTCGCCGACGCCTTCATTGCGGCGCTCAGGATGTCGTCGACGACGGCCAGAAGTCCAACGGACATGCGTGGGTTCCCCTCGTGAAGAGTGCAGTGCGGAGGCAACTCTATCGAGGAGGAGAGCCTCCACCGCGTCGGGCGGGGGCTCCGCATGTGATCTCAGCCCTGAGCGTCGCCCGCGGCACTCGCGAGCACGCGCTGCAGCGGCTCGTAGTGCTCGACGACAGCCCGGCGATACCGGTCGACGTCGCCGGAGCGCGCCGCTTCGAGCATGTCGCCGTGCGCCTTCGCCGTCTTGTGGATGTCATCGGGCTGCGGGATCCCCAGCTGGGGGAGCACCGCCGTGTGGACATCCCAGAAGGCGCCGACGAGCTGCCCGACCAGGCGGTTCCCGATCGTGCCGAACAGGCGGGTGTGGAAGGCGCGGTCCTCCTCGAGGAAATGCTCGCCGCGCTCGGCCTTGTCGACCATGTCGGCGACCAGCGCGTCGAGCTCGGGGTCATCATCCGCCTTGGCCGCCTCCACGATGCGTTCGGCCATCGAGAGGTCCAGCGCCAGGCGCACCTCGACGACCTCGCGCAGCGCCTGCAGCGACCCCTCCGGCGACAGCACCCCGCGGAAGACGAGGGCCTCCACCATCGGATCCAGCGACATCGGTCCGACGTACGTGCCGTGGCCGTGACGCACGTCGACGATGTCGAGGGTCGAGAGGGTGCGGATGGCCTCACGCACGGAGGATCGCGAGACGTCGAGCTCGTCGCAGAGCTCCGCCTCCGTAGGCAGCGGGTCGCCCGGGGTGAGCCCGCGCGTCAGGATGAGCTGCTTGATCTGATCCGCCGTGGTCGAGCGCCGCATGCGTGACGCCCTACTCGTGGTGGACTTCATGGGGCTCCCTCTCGTGCCTGGCAGAAACGCTCCGATCATCTCACTCTTGTGATCTGATCGAACCTGTGTTTAGAGTACATCAGACATCAGATGTCCTCAAGATGTTCCCCCCACCACCCTGGAGCACACATGAACCGACACTTCACCCGCCGTCGCGCGGGTCGATTCGCGATGGCGGTCGCCGGCACAGTCGCCGCATCCGTCGCCCTCGCGGGCTGCGGCGCCGGCACCACCGCCACCCCCGACGAGAGCGCGGCCGCGAGCGAGATCGACCCGGACGCCATCATCGAGGCGGGGATCTCGTACACGCTGAACGGCAGCTTCGACCCGATGGTCGCCTCCGGCGCCGTCACGGTCTCGGCGAACTGGCACGTCTTCGAAGGTCTCGTCGATCTCGACCCGGTCACCCAGAAGCCGGCCCCTGCGCTCGCCGCCGACCTCCCGACGAAGATCGACGACACGACCTACGAGATCGACCTCCGCGAAGGCGCGACCTTCCAGAACGGCGACCCGGTCACGGCGGACGACGTCGTCTTCAGCTACGACCGCGTGCTCGACCCGGACAACAACTCGCTCTTCCTGTCGTTCGTCGACTTCATCGACACCGTCACCGCGGTCGACGAAGACACCGTGCGCATCACGACGGACTACCCCTTCTCGCTGATCAACGACCGCCTCGGCGTCGTCAAGATCGTCCCGAAGGCGGTCGTCGAGGCCGACCCCGAGGACTTCGCCGCCAACCCGGTCGGCTCCGGCCCGTACTCGCTGGTCTCCGCGGTCCCCGAGGACAAGCTCGTCTTCGAGCGCTACGACGACTACAACGGCCCGCGCCCCGCGCTCGCCGCCGGCATGAACTGGAACCTGCTCGCCGACGCCTCGGCCCGCGTCACCGCGATGTCCACCGGCACCGTGCAGGCGATCGAAGACGTGCCGTACATCGACGTCGACACCCTCGCCTCGTCGGCCGACGTCGAGAGCGTGCAGTCGTTCGGCCTGCTGTTCATGATGTTCAACACCAAGGCGGCGCCGTTCGACGACGTGCGCGTGCGGCAGGCACTGCACTACGCCCTCGACATGGACAAGATCATCGGCACGGGCATGCTCGGCAACGCCACGCCTGCGACCTCGTTCCTGCCCGAGACGTACCCGAACTACCACGAGGCCTCGACGGTCTACACCTACGACCCCGAGAAGGCGAAGGAGCTGCTGGCGGACGCCGGCGTCTCCGACCTGTCGATCACGCTGCTGACCACCGACACCGGCTGGGTCAAGGAGGTCGCCCCGCTGATCAAGGAGTCGCTCGACGCGATCGGCATCGACACCACGCTCGACATCGGACAGTCCGCGTCGATGTACGAGAAGGTCGACTCCGGCGACTACACGGTGGCCGTCGCCCCCGGTGACCCCTCGGTCTTCGGTGTCGACCCCGATCTGCTCATGAACTGGTGGTACGGCGAGAACGTCTGGACCCAGACCCGCACCAACTGGGCTGACTCTCCCGAGTACGCCGAGCTGCGCACGCTCCTCGACACCGCCGTCCAGCAGGAAGGCGACGAGCAGCAGAAGACCTGGGACCAGGCGTTCGACCTGCTCTCCGATCAGGCCGTGCTCTACCCGCTGTTCCACCGCAAGCTGCCGACCGCCTGGAGCAGCCAGGAGCTCGTCGGGTTCCAGCCCGTCCCCACCACCGGGCTGTCGTTCCTCGACGTCGGCGTGGCCGCGAAGTAGCACCCGCACAGAAGCAGCACCCGAACAGGGGGCGCGCTCACCCGACGAGCGCGCCCCCTGCACCTCCCTCACCCTCGGAAGGAGCGGCACGTGTCCCACACGCTCCGCCTCATCGGCCGGCGACTGCTGCAGTTGCCGCTGATGATCCTCGGCATCACGTTCCTCGTGTTCTTCGTGATGTCCTTCTCGCCCGTCGACCCGGCCCGCACGGCGCTCGGCGAGACGGCGTCGCCCGCAGCCCTCGAGGCCTACCGCGAGGACCACGGCCTCAACCTCCCCCTGCTCGTCCGCTACGTGAACTTCCTGTTCGGACTCGTGCAGGGCGACCTCGGCACCTACTCCGCGCGCAGCCTTCCCGTGATCGATGAGGTCGCCCGTGCCTTCCCGGTCACCCTGGCGCTCACCTTCCTCGGGCTCATCATCGCCGTGATCGTGGCCTTCGTGATCGGCGTCCTCGCCGCCGTCTATCGCGACCGCTGGCCCGACCAGGTGATCCGCGTCTTCGGCGTCGCGGCGCTCTCCACCCCGTCGTTCTGGCTCGCCATCCTGCTCATCCAGGTCTTCACCCTCGGCCTCGGACTGCTCCCCGCCTCCGGCCCGCTCCCCGACTTCTGGGCCGATCCCTCCGGTTGGCTCGCCCGCATGACCCTCCCTGCGATCGCGCTCGCGGTGCCGGTGATCGGTCAGCTGTCGCGCGTCGTGCGCACCTCGATGGTCGAGGAGCTCGACCGCGACTACGTGCGCACCGCCCTCGGCGCCGGCATCCCGCGGGTGATCGTCGTCGGCCGCAACGTGCTGCGCAACGCCCTCATCACCCCCGTCACGGTGCTGGGGCTGCGCATCGGCTACCTGCTCGGCGGCGCCGTGGTGATCGAGATCATCTTCGCCATCCCGGGGATGGGAACCCTCATCCTCAACGGCGTCACCAACAACGAACCCAACCTCGTGCAGGGAGTGACGCTCGCGGTGGCGCTCGCCTTCGTCGTGATCAACATCATCGTCGACCTCCTGTACGTGCTCATCAATCCTCGAATCCGGGCGGTGTGACATGCGACGCAAACTCACGGAACGGCTTTCCGTCCCGGGCCTCCGCTGGGGCCGCCTGTCCCTCGGGTCGATCATCTGCATCGCCGTGCTGGCGATCATCGCCCTGGCCGCGATCTTCGCGCCTCTCATCGCGCCGTTCGACCCGCTGGCCTCCGGGACTCCCGTGCAGCCGCCGGGAGCGGAGCACTGGTTCGGCACCGACCGTCAGGGCCGCGACATCTTCTCGCGCCTCGTCTACGGCGCCCGCTACTCGCTCGTGATCGGTATCGGGGCGACCCTCGTCGCCCTGGTCGCCGCTTGCGTGCTCGGCACGATCGCCGCCACCGCCCCGAAGTGGATCTCCGAGACCCTCATGCGCGTCATGGACGTCGTGATGTCGTTCCCCGGCATCGCGCTCGCCGCGGTGTTCGTGGCGGTGTTCGGCAAGTCGCTGCCCGTGCTGGTGCTGACCATCGCGTTCCTCTACGTGCCGCAGCTCACCCGCATCGTCCGTGCGAACATCCTCGACCAGTACGGGGAGGACTACGTCTCGGCCGTGCGTGTGATGGGAGCGGGCACCCCGCGCATCATCGTGCGACACGTGGCGCGCAACGCGATGGCGCCGGTCCTCGTCTTCGCGACCGTGCTCGTCGCCGACGCGATCGTGTTCGAGGCCTCGCTGTCGTTCCTGCAGGCCGGCGTGCCCGATCCCGAGCCGTCGTGGGGCAACGTCATCGCCGCGGGCCGCAACCTGCTCATGAGCGGAGCGTGGTGGGCGACCTTCTTCCCCGGCATCCTCATCATGATCACGGTGCTGTGCCTCAACATCCTCTCCGAGGGGATGACCGACGCCATGGTGTCGCCGCGGGCGCGCAAGATCACGGCCGACGCCGCGAACACCGAGGAGTCCACGCACGAGCTCGAGGTCGCAGCGATCCCGGACGACACGCACGTGATCCCCACCGTCGACACCGCGGTGAACCTCTCCGTGCCGAGCGGCGTCCCCGACACCCTGGTGCCGCGCGCGGAAGTCGTCCCCCTCGCGGAACGACTCGCCGAGCTGCGACGGCGCGAACTCACCCGCACGGATCGCCTCGAGTACACGGGCGACGAGAAGCCGCTGCTCGAGGTGCAGGACCTGTGCATCTCGTTCCCCCGGCACGGCGACGTCGACGTGGTCGACCACGTCAGCTTCACGGTGGGCCCCGGCGAGACCATGTCGCTGGTGGGGGAGTCCGGATGCGGCAAGTCGATCACCTCGCTCGCGATCATGGGCCTGCTCGACCCGAAGGCCGACATCCGCGGACGCATCCTGTTCGACGGCAAGGACCTGCTGCAGATGGCCCCGAAGGAGCGCAACGCGCTGCGCGGACACGACATCGCGATGATCTATCAGGACGCGCTGAGCTCGCTCAACCCGGCGATGCTCATCCGCTCGCAGATGAAGCAGCTCACCTCGCGCGGCGGCACCCGCACTGCCGAGGAGCTGCTGACGCTCGTCGGTCTCGATCCGAAGCGCACACTCTCCTCGTATCCGCACGAGCTCTCGGGAGGGCAGCGGCAGCGCGTGCTCATCGCGATGGCCCTGACCCGGGATCCGCGGCTGGTGATCGCCGACGAGCCGACCACCGCGCTCGATGTCACGGTGCAGGCCCAGGTCGTGGAGCTGCTCATGCGGCTGCAGCAGGAGCTCGGCTTCGCGCTCCTGTTCGTCTCGCACGACCTCGCCCTGGTGGCCGAGCTCACCCACCGGATCACGGTGATGTACGCGGGCCAGGTCGTGGAGCAGGGCACCACCCGCGAGGTGCTCACCCAACCTGTGCACGAGTACACCCAGGGCCTCCTGGGCGCTGTGCTCTCGATCGAGGCCGGCTCCGACCGTCTGCATCAGGTCTCGGGAGTCGTGCCCTCACCGCGCGATTTCCCGGCGGGCGACCGCTTCGCCCCGCGGTCCAGCGACCCCTCGCGGTATGCCGGCACCACCCCGGTGCGCCGACACATCGAGGGGACAGAGCACTATTACTCCGCGCATCCGGACGATGCGCCCGTCGAGGCGATCGGAGCAGGACGATGAGCGAATCCGTCATCGAGCTGAAGGACGTGCACGTCCGCTACAAGACCCGTGCGTCCTCACTCTTCCGTCCCGAGTACGTCGATGCGCTCGCGGGCGTCTCGCTCACGGTGAAGCGCGGGCAGACCCTCGGCATCGTCGGCGAGTCCGGTTCGGGCAAGTCGACCTCGGCCAAGGTGCTGATCGGCCTCGAGAAGCCCACGAGCGGGCAGGTCGTGTTCGGCGGCGAGCCGGTGCGATCGTTCACGCCCGCCGTGCGCAAGCGGCTCGGGCGCATCCTGTCCGTCGTCTTCCAGGACCCGGCGACCGCGCTGAACGCCCGGATGACGGTGCGCGATGCGCTCCTCGATCCGCTGCAGGTGCACCGCCTCGGCAGCGCGGCGACCCGGAGCCGCAAGGTGCGCGACCTGGTGGGTCTCGTCGGGCTGCCGCCCTCGGCCCTGGAGGCGCTGCCCAGCCAGCTCTCCGGAGGGCAGCGCCAACGTGTCGCCATCGCCAGGGCGCTCGTGCTCGACCCGCAGGTGATCGTCGCCGACGAGCCCACCTCGGCGCTCGACGTCTCGGTGCGGGCGCAGATCCTGAACCTGCTGACCGACCTGAAGGAGCAGCTCGGCCTCGGCATGGTCTTCATCTCCCACGACATCCAGACCGTCCGCTACCTCTCCGACGAGATCGCCGTGATGAACAAGGGGCGGGTCGTCGAGTTCGGCGACGCGGCCCGTGTGTTCGACGCTCCCTCCGACGACTACACCAGAACGCTGCTGGGCGCTGCGCCCTCGCTGCTCGAATCCCACCACTGAAACGACCGGAACACACACTGTCTCTTATACACATCTG
>NZ_LSJW01000287.1:0-225 GCF_001557335.1 Microbacterium sp. CCH5-D1 | reverse complement strand
GGGCGGACTCACCGGAGCCGCAGGCTGCTGCTGGATCGTCTCGTCGAGTGCAGGTGAGGGTGCGGTCTCGGGCTCGGGCGCTGGGCGTGCGGGAGCATCCTGCGTGATGCCGGGGACGAAGGCGATGAGGGATCCCGCGTCGGCGACCGGTGCCGCGGGAGCGGCCGGTCGCGGAGGGATCGAAGCGGAGGGCGGCGTGGCGGGAGCCGGCGCCGGAGCCGGAAC
>NZ_LSJW01000286.1:0-1506 GCF_001557335.1 Microbacterium sp. CCH5-D1 | reverse complement strand
GGTCGTGGCCGCCGTCGCTGTCGGTGGTGGGGTCGTCGCCGTCGTTGTCGGAGCCGAGGAGAGCGGACAGCGGCAGATCCCAGACGCGCATCTTCTGGCCGCCGATGCGCCGAGCACCGGAGCGCTTGCCTTCGTGGTCTTTGGTGAGCCATCCGTGGCTCTCGAAGCTGCTGGCGATGGAGTGGGTGGTCTCGGAGAAGACCTCGTCGGCGCGGCTGGCGACGGTGTTGGCGACGCCGATCGCGACGGAGGGGATGAGGTAGACCCGCTGCGCGTCGCCCTCGCCGACGATGACGCCGATCCGGGCGCCCATGGGGCGCCACTGCGGCATCTCCCCCGCGCTCTGGTTGACCCAGCCGAGGCTGGCTGCGTCGTCGGGAGCGTCGCCGTGCTGGGTGCTCAGGTGCGCGCCGCCGGAGATCAGCGCTTCGCGGAGGAACGCGAGCAGCAGTTCGCCGGCGTCGGAGGAGGCGGAGTCCTGCAGGGCGACGGCGTCGTAGATCCCGTCGCGTGCCCAGGCGTAGAACTCGTTGGCTTCGTCAGCGCTGATCGCCCCGTGCTCGCGGAGCATCTTGAGCATGATGTAGATCCCGCGGTCGAGGTCGACGGCCATGTTCTCGAGGCGGTTGCGGACGCCGGAGTCGTGGGGCAGGTCGGCGAGGCGACGTTCCCAGTAGGTGTCGGTGGCCAGCGGCGAGCTCGTGTCACCTTCGATGGCGGCCTGGATCTCCTCGAGCATCTGGTCACGGTGTTGGGCGACCCAGTGGATCAGCGACGAGCCGAGCAGGGCGCGGGCTGCGCGGTAGCTGCGGGATTCAAGCCGGGCGAACAGGGCCTTGCCCTTGTCGACGGACTGCGGGTGCAGCGGGATGTTGAGGATGCGGGTGTCGGCGGAGCCGGTCGCGGTGAGCTCACCCGTGGTGATCAGGTTGGCCTCGATCGGGCGGTCCTCGCGCACGCCGCCGCGCTGAGTGGAGACCTTGCGGCCGGTCGAGTTGAACCGCATGCGGGCGAGCTCGCCGAGGCGGTTCTGCGCCTGCTTGGCGTTGCCGTCCGGGGCGAAGTCGTCGATGAGCAGCGGCAGGTGCGAGACAGTGTTCGCGCTGCGGATGAGACCGAGCGCGGAGCCGCCCTTCGCGGAGCCGGAGAGCATTTCCTTGACGCCGTGGTAGTGGACGTCGGGGGCGAAGTACTGCACCGCCAGACGGCCATGTGCGGACTTGAGGGAGGCGCGGCCGCCGACCAGGTGCACGGTGGCGTCGTTGGGCTTGAGCACCGATCCCCACGACTGAGCGAGCAGCGGGGCGAGCGCGCGGCCGAGCAGCCAGGAGTCCTTGGCCTCGAGGGTGCCCTTCTGCCAGGCGGCGCGGAGCTCGTCGGCATCCGTCGACGGGGCAGGGAGGGCGAAGACGTTGAACAGCGACGGCTTGACCTCGACGTCGTCGATCGCACCCTCGGTGCCGATCGCGCCGGTGGAGTGAACGAAGAACGGCTGCCCCGCCGCGG
>NZ_LSJW01000285.1:0-18723 GCF_001557335.1 Microbacterium sp. CCH5-D1 | reverse complement strand
GGCCCACATCGACAGCAGCGACCGCCACTCCTCATCGCTCTCGATGGTCTCCTGCACGATGGCGACGATCTCGTGCCTGGCATCGTCCTCGCGCAGGATCTGCGCCACGCGGTGCCCGGTCTCCCCGTAGCTGGAGGCGAGCGCGAGGTAGAAGTCGTCCAACATCCCTGCGGTGATGTAAACGGCGAGCAGCGTCTCGCGAGGGCGGGCGCCGATGGTCTTCCGACGGAACGCATCGAGGTTCTCCCGGAACGGCAGCATCAGCTGCGTCGGGTCGTCCCCCCGCTCCGCGATGAGCTCCACGATCCCGCGGTGCTTGGTGAGCGCGGCTCCGGCTGCGCGCGAGAGCGACTCCTTCTCGGAGAGCTCGGGTGTGGCACGGATGAGACGCGTCAGCGTCTCGAAGTAGCCCAGCTGCAGATAGGCGGCCTGTCCGAGGAAGCGGTTCAGCTCGGGGGCGAGCTCGGCGAAGTCGATGCGCGTCGCATCTCCCTGTTCTCCCCTGCCGCGCAAGGCGAGGGTGCGTCGCGGCGCCGCATCGCGCTGCCAGAACCACTTAACCACGAGGTCGTCCTCCCGAGTCCACCACGACGTTCACAATACTCGTGCGGAAGCCCTCTTCCCGGCCTGCGGCACCCCTCGGGTAGGCTGGGCGTGTCCCCGCCGTCGGAGCGGGGCCCCGCGCCTGTGGCACAAGAGACGGCGTGGATCCGTGAACGTGGCGATCCCGCAGGGTCGCCGGACAGGCAATCTGAACAAAGTGACAACTTTCGCCGATCTCGGCATCGATCAGGACATCGTCGACGCACTCGCCGCCAAGGGCATCGTGGACGCGTTCCCCATCCAGGAGCAGACCATCCCCCTCGGCCTTCCCGGCCAGGACATCATCGGTCAGGCCAAGACGGGAACCGGCAAGACCTTCGGCTTCGGCATCCCGGTCGTCCAGCGTCTCGGCAAGGACCCGGAGCACGGCGTCAAGGCGCTCATCGTGGTGCCGACCCGTGAGCTCGCGGTGCAGGTGTACGAGGACATCGACCTGCTCACCAGCAACCGCTCCACCAGCGTCGTCGCCATCTACGGCGGAAAGGCCTATGAGGGCCAGATCGACCAGCTGAAGGCGGGAGCGCAGATCGTGGTCGGCACCCCCGGCCGACTGATCGACCTCGCCGGCCAGCGCCTGCTCGACCTCTCGAACGCGACCGAGGTCGTGCTCGATGAGGCCGACAAGATGCTCGACCTCGGCTTCCTCGCCGACATCGAGAAGATCTTCCAGAAGGTGCCGGCCGTCCGCCACACGCAGCTGTTCTCCGCGACCATGCCCGGTCCGATCGTCGCCCTCGCGCGTCGCTTCATGTCGAACCCGATCCACATCCGCGCCAACGACCCCGATGAGGGCCTCACGCAGGCCAACATCAAGCACCTCGTGTACCGCGCTCACTCCATGGACAAGGACGAGGTCATCGCCCGCATCCTGCAGGCGGAGGGGCGCGGCAAGACCGTGATCTTCACCCGCACCAAGCGTGCGGCGCAGCGGCTCGTCGACGAGCTGAGCGACCGCGGTTTCAACGTCGGCGGCGTGCACGGAGACATGGGCCAGGACCAGCGTGAGCGTTCGATGGCCGCCTTCAAGGCGGGGAAGAAGGACGTGCTCGTCGCGACCGATGTCGCCGCTCGAGGCATCGACGTCGACGACGTCACCCATGTGATCAACCACACTATTCCGGACGAGGACAAGACGTACCTGCACCGCGCCGGCCGTACCGGCCGCGCGGGCAAGACCGGGATCGCGGTCACCTTCGTCGACTGGGAAGACCTGCACAAGTGGGCCCTCATCAACCGGGCCCTCGAGTTCGGTCAGCCCGAGCCCATCGAGACCTACTCGTCGAGCCCCCACCTGTACGAGGACCTCGACATCCCCCAGGGCACGAAGGGCCGCCTGGTGTCGGCGCCCAAGACGGAGTCCGTCAAGACCGAGCGCAGCCGTCGCCCCGAGCGGGCGACCGACGCCGCGGCGGAGGGCACCGACGAGAGCGGTACCCGTCGTCGCCGGCGTCGCCGCAACAGCTCGACGCCCGTGGGCTCGACGTTCGCCGAGGGCGCCGCGTCGTCGTCCAGCGGCGAGGGAGAGACCGCGCCATCGTCCGATCGCGGAGCCGAGGGCGCAGGGACCCACGATGGCGCTGGTAAGGAGCACCACGACGGCAAGCCGGCTCCCGCACGCCGTCGCCGCCGTCGCCGCGGGGGTTCCGGAGCAGGGGCCGCTCCCGTCGCGGGAGCCTGAGTCGTCACACCGAGAGGGCGCATGGGTCGGGAACTCCCCCGAACCATGCGCCCTCTCGCATGCACGGGCGACGACGTCAGGCGCGACCCTCGCCGCCCCCTTGCACTCTCCTGGCGGTTCCGCTCCCCGTCGTACGCAACAGCGCTCCGGGAACCTGCGGCGGATACACCCAGGCCACCAGGACGACCGAGATGATCATCAGCAGGAACCACGAGCTCAGCTTGCTCAGCGAGACCGGTTGCCACCCTCCGGCCTGATCCGGATAGGCCCACGCGCCCGCCCAGGTGCCGATGTTCTCGGCGAGATAGATGAACACCGCCACACCCGCGAAGACGGCCAGCAGGGGAAGGCGGATCGTACGCCGCCAGACGCGCGCGTGCATCACGGTCGGCAGCCACAGCAGCACCACTCCGACGAGCAGCACCCACCGCGCATCCCACCACCAGTGGTGCGTGAAGAAGTTGACGTAGATCGCCCCGGCGAGGATCGCCGTCATCCAGCGTCGCGGATACCGCGTGAACCCGAGATCGAACAGCCGGTAGACGCGGACCATGTACGACCCGACCGCCGCGTACATGAAGCCGCTGAACAGCGGGACCCCGCCTATTCGGAGGATCCCGTCTGCGGCATACGCCCACGAACCCACATCGGTCTTGAACAGCTCCATCACGGTGCCGGTGATGTGGAACAGGACGATGACCCACAGCTCACGGCCGCTCTCCAAGCGGAAGACGAGCATCGCGATCTGGATCAGCACCGCAGCGATCGTCAGCGCGTCGTTGCGGGCCAGCGCCGCGTCGTCGGGATACCACAGGCGCGCGGCGACGATGAGGACCAGGAGCGCTCCACCGAAGATGCACGCCCACGCCTGCTTGACCACGAACACCGAGAACTCGATGAGGCCGGCGCGGACACCGTTCGACGGGGCGTCACGGAGGAGCCGGTGAGCCCACGCGTCGACGCGCCGCTCCAGGGAAGTCGCTCGCTGCATGCCTCGGACGGTATCGGTCCGGTTCGACAGCCCGCAGGGAAGTCGCCGACAGAACGCCGAGGGTCAGGGAAAACGCGGGGTGATGCCGGTGCCTCGTGCTATGAGCCTGGACACCATCTCCTCGGAGGTCGTGTTCTCGCCAGGACGGTTCGGTTTGCCGGTGCCGTGATAGTCGCTCGATCCGGTGTCGATGAGGTCGTGCTTCGCGGCGATCTCACGCAGCACCCGCTTGCCCGACTCCGTGTTCTCCCGATGCTCGACCTCGAATCCGCCGAGCCCCGCGGCGATGAGTCGCTCGATGAACGGCACGGGCATCATGCGGTCGCGACCCGCCGTCACGGGGTGGGCGATGATCGCCACTCCCCCCGCGTCCGTGATCAGACGCACCGCCGTCAGCGGATCGGGCGCGTAGTGCGGCTCGTAGTAGCCCTCGCGAGGGTGCAGGATGCCGTCGAAGGCCTCCGTCCGGTCCCGCACGATGCCGCGCGCGATGAGGGCGTCGGCGATGTGCGGGCGCCCCACGGTGGCATCCCGCGTTGTCTGCGCGACCACGTCGTCCCACTGCAGGTCGTAGTCCCGCCCGATGTTGCGCACGATGCGCTCGGCCCGGCCGATCCGATCGCCGCGGATGCGATCGGTCTCCGCACGCAGCGCCTCGTCCTCCGGGTCGAAGAGGTACCCGAGCACGTGGACGCTCCGCCACTCGTGCTTCGCGGAGAGCTCCATCCCCGGGATGAACGTCATACCGAGCTCGACAGCCGCATCTCCGGCCTCGCTCCACCCCGTGGTGCGGTCGTGATCGGTCAGCGCCAGAGTACGCACCCCGTGCGCATGCGCCTGGGCCACCACCTGGGCCGGCGACTCCGTGCCATCGGAATGGTTGGAGTGCAGGTGCAGGTCGGCGGGACCGGCGAACCCGGGGGACGAAGTGGCCATCCTCCGAGCGTACCGAGCATCCGCGGCCCCAGGCCCGCTCAGGCGCACCCCATCCCGCTCAGGCTCGGCACGGATGTCGAGGCAGGGACTTCCCAGGCGGCGCTCCTAGGCTGGAGGGGATGTTTCGTCTCCTGGGGATCCTCTTCACCGTGCTTCTCGCGATCGCGACGGCGATCGTGGTGTGGCCGCAGTTCTTCCGTCTGGAACAGACGTACCCGTTCGCGCAGCTGGTATCGGCGCGCGGTCTCGTACTCGGCGGATTCCTCGTCGTCGCGGCCCTGGCGCTCCTCCTCCTGTTCGCCCGCCCGCTGAGGGGGTTCGCCGCATCGATCCTCATCGTGGCGCTGCTCGGCGCGGGTGCGACCGCGGCCATCGGAGCCGTGCGCGGCTTCGGATCATCCGCGCTCCCGGAGAAGACCGACGGCAGTGTGCGCGTGCTCACCTGGAACACCGCGGGCGAGGCCGTCTCCGCGGAGGTGATCGCGCAGCGGATCCTCGATCAGGGAGCCGACATCGTCGCGCTCCCGGAGACGACCGAGGCCGTCGGCGAGCGCATCGCCCTCATGCTGCGCGAGCAGGGACATCCGATGTGGGTGCATCACGTGCAGTTCCGGCCGGATGTGCAGGACGGCCCGCAGTCCTGGCACACCACCGTGCTCGTCGCTCCGGACCTCGGCGAGTATTCCGTGATCGAATCGGCCAAGGACGGCACGAGCAACACCGGCTCCGTTCCCAGCGTCGTGCTCATGCCGACCGATGGGACCGGCCCCACGATCGTCGCGGTGCACGCGGTGGCCCCGCGTATGGAGGAGATGCAGCAGTGGCGGAGCGATCTGCAGTGGATCGCCGATCAGTGCCCGCAGGGTGACTTCATCCTCGCCGGCGACTTCAACGCCACCGTCGATCACATGGCTCCGCTCGGAGTTGAGGGCGGCGACATCGGATACTGCCGCGATGTGGCCGCCCGCACCGGGAACGGACTCACGGGCACGTGGCCGAGCTCGCTGCCCGCCCTCGCCGGTGCACCCATCGATCATGTGATGGCGTCGCAGAACTGGTCGCCGAGCGGTTCCGTCGTGCTCGACGATGCCGGCGGAAGCGATCACCGCGCCCTCGTCGTGCAGCTCGAGCCCGCCGGCTGAGTCCCACGCCTGCCCGCCAGGTGACAGACTGGAGGGATGAGCACAGGAGAGCGCGACACGATCGCAGAGCCCACCGTCGAAGCGTCTGCCGAGAACGGCACGACGAACCGCAAGCAGCCGTTCCCGCAGGGCTTCCTCGACACCATCTCCACCGGCTGGGCCGAGCGTCCGGAGACGCTCCCTGCCCCGCGTGCGCAGGCCTCATACGCAGCCATCCGCCGCGCCGCCGTCTCCGCCGCGTTCCCCGGCAAGCGTCTGGTGATCCCGGCAGGCTCGCTCAAGCAG
Source organism: Microbacterium sp. CCH5-D1 (assembly GCF_001557335.1). Lineage (NCBI taxonomy): Bacteria > Bacillati > Actinomycetota > Actinomycetes > Micrococcales > Microbacteriaceae > Microbacterium > Microbacterium sp. CCH5-D1. The sequence continues at coordinate 13,088 of NZ_LSJW01000285.1, read as the reverse complement.
CGCAGCAACGACACCGACTACGTCTTCCGGGCGCATTCCGCCTTCGCGCACCTGACGGGGTGGGCTTCCGATGCCGAGCCCGACTCCGTCCTCGTCTTCGCGCCGACCGAGAACGGTCACGACATCACGCTCTTCTTCCGCGAGCGTGCCGACCGCACCACCACGGAGTTCTACGCCGACGCGACGGTCGGCGAGTTCTGGATCGGACCGCGCCCCTCCCTCGCCGGCGTCGCCGCCGACCTCCAGATCACGACGGCGCACCTCGACGAGCTCGAGGCGGTCGAGGGCGAGCTCGTGCTCGACGAGGACGAGGCGCTCACCCGTTTCGTCTCCGAGCTGCGTCTCATCAAGGACGAGTTCGAGATCGCAGAGATGCGCCGCGCGGTCGAGATCACGGCGAACGGCTTCGACGACATCATCCGTGAGCTCCCCGCTGCGACGGCGCACGCCCGCGGCGAACGCGTCGTGGAGGGTGTCTTCCACCGCCGCGCACGCGAGGACGGGAACGGCGAGGGGTACGACACGATCGCCGCATCGGGGCCGCACGCCTGCTACCTCCACTGGACCCGCAACGACGGGACCGTGGTTCCCGGTGATCTGATCCTGGTGGACGCCGGCGTCGAGGCGGACAGCCTGTACACCGCCGACATCACCCGCACCCTGCCGGTCTCCGGCACGTTCACCGAGGTGCAGCGCCGCGTCTACGAGACGGTCCGCGAAGCAGCGGATGCCGCCTTCGCCGCTGCCAAGGTCGGGGTGCGCTTCCGCGATGTGCACGGTGCCGCGATGAAGGTCATCGCCGAGCGCACGGCCGAGTGGGGTCTGCTCCCCGTCACAGCGGAAGAGGCTCTGGACGCCGACAAGGGCGGTCAGCACCGGCGCTACATGGTGCACGGCACCTCGCACCACCTCGGAATCGACGTGCACGATTGCGCGCAGGCCCGCCGCGAGATGTACTACGACGGCATCCTCGCACCGGGCATGGTGTTCACGATCGAGCCGGGGCTGTACTTCCAGATCGACGATCTCACCGTGCCCGCCGAGCTCCGCGGCATCGGCGTGCGCATCGAGGACGACATCGTGATGACCGAGGACGGTCCGGTGAACCTCTCGGCCGGCATCCCGCGCACGGCCGACGAGGTCGAGGCGTGGATCGCACGCCTGCAGAGCTGACCTCGTCGGATGCATGAAGGAGAACTCGCGCTCGACGCGGCGGCGGCGGCACGCCTGATCGCCCGGCGGTTCCCCGAACTGCGCGGAGAGCCGGTGCGACCCGTGCCTCTCACGGGGACCGTGAACAGGATCATCCGCGTGGGCGGGGAACACGTCGCCCGGTTCCCGCTACTCGGGGCCACGGAGACCGAGCTCGCGGGCGAGGCCGCCGCTCTCGACGAGTTCGCCGCCGCCAGTCCCTACCCCGCGCCGCGACCGTACGGGATCGCCGCGCCGTCGCCGGAGTTCCCCTCGGCCTGGGCGATGCAGACCTGGGTCGAGGGCGAGACGGCGGACCCTGCGCGCTCCGCCGCCGCCCCGGCGTTGGCGCGCGACCTGGCCTCGCTGATCCTGGCACTGCGCGCCGTCGACCTCCGCGGACGCACCTTCGACGGCAACGGTCGCGGCGGTCGCCTCGGCGATCACGACGAGTGGGTCGCGCACTGCCTCGCCAGGAGCGCGCACCTGTTCGATGCGCCACGCGCCGAGAGGCTCTGGGCCGTGCTGCGGGAGCTCCCGTCTCCCATCGCGGAGGTGATGAGCCACAGAGACCTCACCCCGTTCAATCTCCTGGTCGCCGAGCGTGCGGATGAGACGCGACTGGCCGGCGTGCTCGACGGCGGAAGCTTCGGACCCGCCGATCCTGCCCTCGACCTCGTCGCGGCCTGGCATCTCTTCGACGCGCCGACACGGCGCATCCTCCGTGACGACGTCGGCGCGGACGACGTCGAATGGCACCGGGGCGCGGCATGGGCGCTCCAGCAGGCGCTCGGGCTCGGCTGGTACTACGAGGCCTCGAACCCGATCATGAGCGCACTGGGCATCTCGACGGTGCGACGTCTGCTGGCCGATGCAGGTCTCTCCGCGCTCATCGACTGACCGCTCTCAGCCGGACCGGCGAGCGCGGACGAACTCCGCGACGATCGGCGCGAGTGACGCTCCGATCTGCTCCGCCGGGCGCTTCCGCCCCTTGACCTCGAAGGTGTGCCCGCCGCCATCGACCCAGACGACGCGCGCATCCCGACAGCTCGCGACCGCTTCCTCGAACTGCGAGAGGGGCTGGATGAACGGATCGTTGGTCCCCTCGACGAAGAGCTGCGGCACCGTGATGTCCGGCAGATGCTCGATGCGCGGCTTCTCGGGCCGCCCCGGCGGATGAAGCGGGTAGCCGAGGTAGACGAGCCCGTCGACACGCAGACCTTCGGCGACAGCCATCGACGCCATCCGCCCGCCGTACGACTTCCCCGTCGCCCAGACGGTCGCCGCGGGGTCGGCCGAGCGGGCGAAGGCCACGACGGCGTTCCAGGTGGCGATCGCATGCGGGGCGGGACCGGGCATGCGTCGTCCCTGCTCGACGTAGGGGAAGTTGAACCGCAGAGTCGAGAAGCCGCTCTCGCTCAGCGCATCGACGTAGCCCGTCAAGAACGGATGGTCCTTGCCCGTCCCGGCGCCATGCGCGACGATCACCGTCGCGCCGTTGTCGCCGGGGGCCCAGTCGGCGGACACCGCCGCGGGTCCGGTCGGCAGCTCGACCTGGATCTCGACCATCAGGCGGCGGAAACCGGCACCGACGTCATGCCCGCTCGCCCTGGAGTCCGTCGGAGTCCGGGCGGGGGTCGGGAGCGGGATCGGGAGTGTGCTCCGGCTCCACCGGCTCCACCGGCTCCGCCACCGGATCTGCCGGGCGCGGCGGGATGACGGGTTCCTCGGGCGCAGGGGCGGGCTCGGGCGCCGGCGTGGCTTCCGGCACCGTCGCCCCAGGAGTGATCCGCTCGCCGTAGCGGGGCGGTTCATCGAGGTTGACGGGGGGACGCACCGGTGCGACCTTGTTGGCCCCGAGCACCTGACGGGCCTTGCCCAGCGAGGAGGAGAGCACCGTGACCTCGTAGTGATCGGCGGCGAACTGCGTGACACTGGCGAAGTCTCGGCGACGACGCACGATCGCATAGGTGATGAGGCTCAGGAGCATTCCGACCGCGACGCCGATGAGGACGAAGCCCAGGAAGAGCTGGATCGGCACCTCGGGGTTGCCCAGCACGAGGATCGCGGCGAGGAAGAGACCGATCAGCACACCGTTGATCGCGCCGGAGCGCGCTGCGGAGGCATAGCCGAGCTTGCCGGTCACGCGCTCGACCGTGCGCACGCTCTGTCCGACGATGGCGATGTCGCGCGCGGGCACCTCCCCCGCGATCAGCTTCGAGACCGTCTTCTGCGCGCTCTCGTAGTCGCGCATCGACGCGACGATCTCGCCGGTGTCTGTGCCGCTCGCGGGCCGGTTCAGCATGCTCATCCGGCTATTCTTCCACGCGCGCCGATGGACGGCCCGAGGCGCGGCCATCCCGCCGGAGACCTGAGCCGCCGACTACTCTGGAGAGGTGAGCACACAACGGGTATTCGCCGCGCGCCTCGCCGGGTGCGCCGTCTTCGATCCCGTCGGCGACCGGCTCGGCAAGGTCCGGGATGTCGTCGTCGTGTATCGAAGTACCGCGGCACCCCGCGTCATCGGCCTGGTCGTGGAGATCCCGGGGCGACGACACGTGTTCCTCTCGATCGGACGCGTCACCTCGATCCGCTCCGGCCAGGTGATCACCACGGGCCTGATCAACGTGCGCCGCTTCTCCCCCCGCGCCGGTGAGGTCCGCGTGCTGGCGGAGATGCTCGGGCGACGGGTGAGCTTCGTCGACGGCAGCGGCACCGCCGTGATCGAGGACATCGCGATCGAGCCCAACCGGCTCGGCGAGTGGGCGATCAGCCAGCTGTTCCTCCGCCGACCCAAGACCAGCGCCTCTCCCTTCGCGAAGGGCCCGACGACCTTCGCCGCCTGGAGCGAGGTGACGGAGCAGCGCGCTCCCGGCGAGTCGCAGTCGGCTGAGCAGCTCGTCGCCTCGTACTCCGAGCTGCATGCGGCCGACCTCGCCAACACCCTCCTCGATCTCCCGCAGCAGCGCATGATCGAGGTCGCGGAGGAGCTCTCCGACGACCGCCTCGCGGATGCCCTCGAGGAGATGCCCGAAGACGAGCAGGTGCACATCCTCGATCGCCTGGGAGACGAGCGCGCGGCCGACATCCTCGACCAGATGGAGCCGGACGACGCGGCCGACCTCCTCGCGCAGCTGGCACCGGACCGTCTGGAGCAGCTCCTCGAGCTCATGGAGCCGGAGGAGGCAGAAGACGTCAGGATGCTGCTGCGCTACGGCCCGGACACAGCCGGCGGTCTGATGACCCCGGAACCGATCATCCTGTCCGCCGATGCCACCGTGGCCGAAGCGCTCGCGCTGATCCGCCGCCACGAGCTGCATCCGGCCCTGGCCGCCGCGGTGTTCGTGACGCTCCCCCCGTTCGAGACGCCGACGGGGCGCCTGCTGGGGCTCGTGCACTTCCAGCGGATGCTGCGCTACCCGCCGCATGAACGGCTCGGCGCGATCCTCGACGACAGCCTCGAACCCGTGCCCGTCACCGCCTCCGCCGCCGAGGTGGCACGCCTCCTGGCCAGCTACGACCTGGTGTCGCTCCCGGTGATCGACGCGGCGCACCGCCTGGTCGGAGCGATCAGCATCGACGACGTGCTCGACTACCTGCTGCCCGACGACTGGCGCTCGCACGACAATGACGACGCCGCCGCTCCGGCGAAGGAGGTGCGCTGATGCCCCGCTCCCCCCGCCTCGACGCGCCAGGGCGCACGACCACACGCCCCAGGGCGACCTCACGCGACCGCTTCGGCCGTTTCACGGAGTGGGTCGCGCGGGCGATGGGGACGCCGGCGTTCCTCCTGATCCTCACCCTGTTCTGCGTGCTGTGGATCGTGTGGAACACCCTGATGCCGGACGAGTTGCGCTTCGACGACGCCGCGCTCGGGTTCACGGCTCTGACGCTCATGCTCTCGCTGCAGGCCTCCTATGCGGCACCCCTCATCCTGCTCGCGCAGAACCGTCAGGACGACCGCGACAGGGTGCAGATCGAACAGGACCGCCAGCGTGCAGAGCGCAACCTCGCCGACACCGAGTACCTCGCCCGCGAGATCGTGGCGCTGCGGATGTCGCTCGAGGAGCGCAATTCGCAGGTCGTGACGCGCGACGTGCTCCGTCAGGAGCTCAAGGCTCTTCTCGCCGAGCTCGAAGAGTCTCCTGAGAAGACCCGATCCGGCTCCGCATCGTGACGGCGGTGGAGCGCGTCCGATCCGCCGTCGCCGCTGTGACGGATCCCGAGCTGCGTCGTCCCATCGGCGATCTCGACATGGTCCGCGACATCTCGGTGGAGGGTGATCGCGCACACGTCGGCATCGTCCTGACGATCGTGGGCTGCCCCGCCGCTGCCAGGATCGAGACGGATGTGCGCGAGGCTGCAGCGTCCGTTCCCGGTATCGCCGAGGTCGAGGTCGAGGTCGGCGTGATGACTCCGACCGAGCGGAAGGCGCTCACGGAGAAGCTCCGCGCGGGCAGGCCGGCACGGCACATGCCGTTCGGCCCCGACTCCCTCACCCGCGTGATCCTCGTCTCCAGCGGCAAGGGCGGCGTGGGCAAGTCGACGGTCACGGCCAACCTCGCGGTCGCCCTCGCCGCGCAGGGTCTCTCCGTCGGGCTCGTCGACGCCGATGTGCACGGCTTCTCGATCCCTGGCCTGCTCGGCATCCCGGCAGGCACGCAGCCGACGCGCATCGACGACCTCATGCTCCCCCCTGTCGCACACGGCGTGAAGACGATCTCCATCGGGATGTTCCTCCGCGACGGCGAATCCGTCGTCGCGTGGCGCGGTCCGATGCTGCACCGCACGGTGTCGCAGTTCCTCACCGACGTGTTCTTCGGCGACCTCGATGTGCTGCTGATCGACATGCCACCGGGAACGGGCGACATCGCCATCTCGATCGGCCAGCTCCTCCCCCATGCGGAGGTGCTCGTGGTCACGACGCCGCAGACCGCCGCCGCCGACGTCGCCATCCGCAGCGGACTCGTCGCCCGGCAGACGGGCCAGCGCGTCATCGGCGTCATCGAGAACATGGCGGCGTACACCCTCCCCGACGGCACTGTCGTCGACCTGTTCGGCTCCGGAGGCGGCGCGGCCGTCGCCGAAGCACTCTCCGAACCGGAAGCCGCGGTCCCGCTGCTGGCATCCATCCCGCTGAGCCCCGCCCTGCGCGAGGGCGGAGACACCGGACGGCCGATCGTCTCCGACGACACGGACGATGCCGCAGCCGTGACCATCCGCGGCCTCGCGAGCGCGCTCGCGCACCGGGGCAGGGGTCTCTCCGGCCGATCCCTGCCCATGTCGATCCGCTAGGGACTGGGAGGATGCTCGGATGCCTGCACGTTCCCTGACCGTCGACGAGAGCCTGCTGCGACGGATGGCACGCGACGCCGCGATCTACTCGCTGACCCGTCCTGCGGCCATCGTCATGTGGGTCGCACTCGCGGCGGCGCTCGTCTTCAGCGTCGTCAACCTCACCGCGCCGGTGGCTCCGGGGGAAGAGGGACCTTACGGGGCAGGCTGGATGCCCGTGCTCATCGTCGCGCTCGCAGGTTTCGCCGTGTTCATGTCGGTGTCGGGGGCGCGCACCGCCGTGCGGATCGCGATGCCCGTCGGGACACGCGTGTGGGTGTCACTGGAAGACGAGGGTCTGCAGATGGGAAGCGGGCGACGTCGCTCCGACATCGCGTACCGCACGTTCCAGAGGATGCACGTGGGAAGGGACGCGGTGCTGTTGAAGCTGCGCGACACCTCGGCCGCGACCGCGATACCCCGCGAGCTGCTGACGGACGACGACATCGCCGCTCTCCGCTCCCGGATCTCCTAGCCCTCTCCCGCGGACCCCTGACGTCGCGACCGGGTCAGGTCGCCTCGGGATCGAACGGCGGGCGGTTGGTCGCGCTGAACTCCTGCGGGACCGCGCGCGTGGGGGCGATGGAGCCTGCGACCGGCTCCGCGATCGTCGCTGTGGCCTGCATCGGGGTCGCCGGCTGCGGCTCTTCCATGAGGGCATCGCGGATGATCCGACGCGGGTCGTACTGGCGGGGATCGAGCTTGCGCCAGTCGACGTCGTCGATCTCGGGGCCCATCTCCTCGCGCACCCTCGACTTGGTCGCACGAAGGTACTCGCCGGCCTTGCGGACCATGCGGGAGAAGCTCTCCGCTGCGCGCGGGAGACGCTCGGGGCCGATGATCAGAACCGCGATGAGGCCGATCAGCAACAGCTTCTCGAAGGTGAGCCCGAACGTCATCTCTACAGGCTACCGCCGCGCCTGCGGTCCCCGCACTCGCGGACCGAATACGCTGGAGAAGATCACAGGCAGGCAGGGAGATACAGGCCATGAGCGAGCATGACGCGAACGCGCGTTTTCTGCGCGAGTCCATCGTGGAACCCGACGCCATCGCTCGCGCCCGTGCGCACGCGCTCGAGCTCGGGGCCATGCCCGTCAGCGCGTCCGTCGGCTCTCAGATCGCTGTGCTCGCCGCCGCGACCGGCGCCAGGTCGATCGTCGAGATCGGCACGGGTGCCGGTGTCTCCGGACTCTGGCTGCTCCGCGGCGCGCCCCAGGCCGTGCTCACCTCGATCGACAACGAACCGGAGCACCTCGCCGCCGCGCGGCAGGCCTTCTCCGACGCGAAGATCCCCTCCACGAGAGCACGTTTCATCACGGGGCGTGCGATCGACGTGCTCCCGCGCATGAACGAGAACTCCTACGACATCGTGCTGGTCGACGCCGACCCCGAGCACGTCATCGAGTACGTCGAGCACGGTCTGCGTCTCGCACGCACCGGTGGCCTCGTGCTCGTGCCGCGTGTCCTGGCGGGCGGCCGCGTCGCCGACCCGGTGCAGCGCGACGAGGTCACGGCCGCCTACCGATCCCTCGTGCAGGAGACGCAGGAGTCTTCGGCCGTGCTCGCGACGCTCTCCCCCGCGGGCGAAGGCCTGCTGCAGCTGATCAGCCTCGCAGAGCGCGGCTGATCGCACGGATTCCCGATGGAGGCGGCGCCGACCACGCAGGTGCCGACCCAGGAAGAAGGGCGGTGGTTCCGAGGAACCACCGCCCTTTCGGATCCGCTGACGCGGATCCCTGGTCGATCAGGCCGGTGCCACGACGGCGCCAAGCACGTCGTGAAGCTCCTTGGCCTCGGCGTCGTTCACGGAGACGACCAGGCGGCCGCCGCCTTCGAGTGGAACGCGCACGATGATGAGTCGTCCTTCCTTCACGGCTTCCATAGGCCCGTCTCCGGTCCTCGGCTTCATCGCTGCCATCGTGGCTCCCTTTCCTCCGGTGGTATGGGATGAGTTTATCGGGTGTCACCGGGACCTGGAGGTCACGGAGCAACAATTGGGTCGAGCTCCACGGTCACGGGACCTGCCAGAACGTGTTCCCGAGCCCATACACGTGATATATCCAGACCCATTGACCGACCAGACATGCCGCCAGGACGCCGAGACGCCAGAGCCGAGACCGCGGCACGGCGACCGCGCCCCACAACGGACTGAGCGGGAGCAGCAGGCGGAAGGTGCTCGACTGGGGGAAGAAGACGGCGAGCAGGTAGAGCAGATAGCTCGCGCTCCAGAGGCGAAGATCGACGCCGAGCGCCCGTACCTGCGGTGAGAGCAGGAGCACTGCGGCGGCACCTGCCACGATGAGCACCAGGGCGATGGGCCCCCACCACTGCGGCAAGCCCCAGAGACCGAACCAGAACTGCGACGCCTGGATCCACCCCTCGAAAGGGATGAACCCTTCGACGCCGCCGGTGATCCAGTGCTGACGCCAGGCGAGCTCGGTCGCGAGATACGCCCCCGCGTCCCCTGTCGCGATGCCGGCGATCACCTGCCAGGTGAATCCGCAGGCGGTCGCGAGCGTCCCGAGCGCGAGGATGTGTGCGATTTCCCTCCCCGCCAACGGATCGTCGCGGCGACGGACCCAGCGCACCACCCCGTGTAATCCGAGATAGAGCGCGAAGGCGAGGACGCCGGGGCGGGTGAAGGCCATCGCCGGGATGAGCAGATACAGCCAGGCGTACTTCCGCCGCGCCGTCATGTCGAGGGCGAGGAAGAGCAGCAGGAGGAACAGCGTCTCGGCGTATCCCACCTGGAACATCGCCGCGATCGGGCCGGCCGCGAAGAACACCACTGCCCACAGCGCAGCGGAATCACCGATGCGCTCGCGCAGCAGCCGGTGCAGCACGAGGCACGCCAGGTATCCGGCCCCGAGAGAGAGGAGGAGGGCGCCTGCTCCCCAGGAACCGAGCACGAGACCGATCCCCTTGGCCGCATATGCGAACACCGGCATGAAGGCCCAGGCATTCTCGGCGACGTCGCCCGCATCCGTGAGCGGCAGCTCTGTCGGGTACCCGTTCTCGGCGACGAGCCAGTACCACTGCGCGTCCCAGCCGAGCACGAAATCGATCAGGCCCGCCCCGGCGCCGAAGCGCGAGGAGGAGGTCGACAGCGATGCGGCGATGATGAGGAGCACCGTCGTCACGACCCGCGCCCCGAGGTAGATCAGCGCGACGCGCAGCGCGATCGGCGCCTTCGCCCAACGGCGCGCTGCGCTCAGTGCGAGGTGAGCCATGCGCGCAGGCCCCGCTCCACGGCGTCGATCTGCGCGAGCGGCACGCGCTCCTCATCGTGGTGGGCCAGGTGCGGGTCGCCGGGACCGTAGTTGACGGCGGGGATCCCCAGAGCGGAGAAGCGGGCGACATCCGTCCAGCCGTACTTCGGCCGCGGCTCCGCGCCGACGGCGGCGACGAACTGCTTCGCGATCTCCGCGTCGAGGCCGGGACGCGCACCCTCGGCGGCGTCGGTGATCTCGACGTCGAACCCCGCGAGGACTCCGCGCAGATGTGTCTCGGCCTCCGCGGCGGACTTGCTCGGCGCGAAGCGGTAGTTGACCTCGACCTCGCAGGCATCGGGGATGACGTTCCCCGCGACGCCACCTGCGATGCGCACGGCGCTCAGACTCTCGCGGTACAGCAGCCCCTCGACCGGCACCTCCCTGGCCCGGTACTCGGCGAGCCGGGTGAGGATCGGCGCGGCACGATGGATCGCGTTCTCCCCGATCCATGCCCTCGCGCTGTGCGCCCGGACGCCCGACGTGCGCACGATCGCCCGCATCGTGCCGTTGCATCCGCCCTCGACCTCGCCGTTGGAGGGCTCACCGAGGATCGCGAAGTCGGCCTCGAACAGGTCGGGGCGGACGGCGGCGAGCAGCCCGAGGCCGTTCTTCGACGCCTCGACCTCCTCGTTGTCGTACCACATCCAGGTGATGTCGATCGCGGGTTCGACCAGCTCCGCAGCGAGCTTCAGCTGCACCGCGGTCCCTGCCTTCATGTCGACGGTCCCACGACCCCAGAGGTACGGCACACCGTCGATCTCGATGTCGCGGGTGGGGAGGTTGGCATTGATGGGCACCGTGTCGATGTGCCCGGCGATCGCGACGCGCTGCGCGCGACCGAGATCCGTGCGCGCGATGACGGTGTTGCCGTGGCGGAAGACCTGCAGGTGCCCCAGCGGCGTGACGGCCGCCTCGATGGCGTCGGCGAGCGTCTTCTCGTCTCCGGAGACGCTGGGGATATCGCAGATCGCACGGGTGAGGTCGACGGAGGACGCGGTCAGATCGAGCACCATGGGTCAAGACTACTTACCCGTCATGCGTGCAGTCACCGCGCTGCGGGCGCGATAGCGTGGAGGGATGAGCGACGCGCGCACGGTATGGGGTATCGGACTGACCACGATCGCCGGAGACGGCACCGTCCTGGATGCGTGGTACCCCGAGGTGCGGACCGGAACCGCGGAGGCGGATGAGGCCGCCGTCACCGCGCTCGCGGATCTCACCGGAGCCGACCAGCGACGCAACGTCACGGTGGAAGTCGTGCAGCTGCAGATCGACCTCGACGCCGCACCGGCTTCGACCGCGGACGCCTATCTTCGTCTGCACGCGCTCTCCCACCTGGTGGTGCGCCCCAACGATGTGAACCTCGACGGCGTCTTCGCTCATCTCCCGAACGTCGCCTGGACCAACGCGGGACCCGTCCTGCCCTCGGACGCCGCCCGCCTGCGTCCGCTCCTCCAGCGGTCGGGCATCCAGGTCCAGGGTCTGGACAAGTTCCCCCGTCTCACGGACTACGTGCAGCCGACCGGTGTCCGCATCGCGGATGCTTCCCGCGTGCGCCTCGGCGCATACCTCTCCCCCGGCACCACTGTCATGCACGAGGGTTTCGTCAACTTCAACGCCGGGACGCTCGGCGCGTCGATGGTGGAGGGCCGCATCTCCCAGGGGGTCGTCGTCGGCGACGGCAGCGACATCGGCGGGGGCGCCTCCATCATGGGCACGCTCTCGGGCGGAGGGACGCACCGCGTCGCGATCGGCGCGCGCACGCTGCTGGGCGCCAACGCCGGCATCGGCATCTCCCTCGGTGACGACTGCGTCGTCGAAGCAGGCCTCTATGTGACGGCCGGCACGAAGATCGTCCTGGTCGACGGCCCCGTGACCGCCGATGGCGGGCGGAGGACGGTGAAGGGCGGAGAGCTCTCCGGTCAGGACGGACTGCTGTTCCGCCGCAACTCGCTCAGCGGTGCCGTCGAGGCCGTCCGCCGCGCCGGCGTCGGGGTGACGCTGAACGAGGCCCTGCACGCCTGAGAACCCCGGGCGGCGGGTGTCAGTGCACGCAGGTGGCCTCGGCGACCCGCGCAGGAGCCGACATGCAGCCGAGCTCATGCATGCACTGGTAGACTGACTCCGTTGCGTGTACCGCCGGTACCCAACATCGTCGTCGTCACGGGGTCTCCGAGGACCGAAGCGAGCGGAACCGCTCCCACCACCAGCACGAGCTGGCCTTTCGAACGGCGAACCGATGCGCGATTCCGCGCCGTCGCCCACCTCACCCCCTATCTCGCGCCGTTCATTCGTGCGCTGACGGAGTTTCTGCATGTCTACTTTCCTTGAACTCGGCGTTCCCGCCGAGCTCGCCGCCGTTCTCGCCGACTCGGGTAAGACCGAGGCGTTCGCCATCCAGCGCGACACGCTGCCCGACTCTCTCGCCGGACGCGACCTCCTGGGTCGCGGACGCACCGGCAGCGGCAAGACCATCGCCTTCGCGCTCCCCCTCGTCGCCCGCATCGCCGCCTCCGGCGGTCAGCGCCGCGCCGGCCTGCCGCGTGGTCTCGTCCTCGCCCCCACCCGTGAGCTCGCGACTCAGATCGCCGCGACGATCACTCCTCTCGCCGAGGCCGCCGGCCTTCGCGTCACGACCGTCTTCGGCGGCGTCAGCCAGCGCCCGCAGGAGCAGGCACTGCGCGGCGGTGTCGACATCGTCGTGGCCTGCCCCGGCCGCCTGGAAGACCTCATGAAGCAGCAGGTCCTCCGTCTCAGCGCGATCGAGGTCACCGTGCTCGACGAAGCCGACCACATGGCCGACCTCGGCTTCCTCCCCGGCGTCACCCGCATCCTCACGGCCACGCCTGCCGGCGGACAGCGCCTGCTGTTCAGCGCGACGCTGGACCGCGGTATCGACACCCTGGCGCGCCGCTTCCTCTCGAACGCGGTCAGCCACGAGGTCGATGAGGAGAGCGTTCCCGTCGGCGAGATGACGCACCGCGTGCTGGTCGTCGACTCCACCGACAACAAGACCGTTCTCGTGCGCGAGCTCGCCTCCGGCACCGGTCGGCGCATCCTCTTCACGCGCACCAAGCACCAGGCGAAGAAGCTGGCGAAGCAGCTCACCGCCGCGGGGATCCCCGCCGTCGACCTGCACGGCAACCTCTCGCAGAACGCGCGCGAGCGCAACCTCGGTGCGTTCTCGACCGCCCCTGAGGACGGCGGCGTGCGGGTGCTCGTCGCGACCGACGTCGCCGCGCGCGGCGTCCACGTCGACAACGTCGACCTCGTCGTCCACGTCGACCCGCC